>CAVKQP010000065.1:0-9479 GCA_963658165.1 Clostridium sp. CAG:302
GCGAGAACGGAACCATATTCAGCAATGGCATCCATCTTCTTGGCTACCTGAAGCATTTTGTGGAAAGAAATTGCCGAGATGTCGAGTGTCTTCTGGAGATAATTGTAGTCCAAATCGTCATAGGTGCGATGCTTGCGCACATTAGGACTCATGCCTATAGAGTGGAGTACGAAATCGATTTTGCCGCCCAGTTTCTCTTGAGCCACAGCAAACACGTTCTCCAAGTCTTCTACGCTAGTTGCATCGGCAGCAATGACGGGAGCGTTGAGCTGCTCGCCAAGTTTGTCAATAGAACCCATGCGCAGAGCCATAGCAGTATTACTCAATGCGATAGTAGCGCCTTCTTCTACAGCTTTCACAGCCACTTTCCATGCGATGGAGTCCTCATTGAGGGCACCAAAGATGATGCCGCGCTTTCCTTTCAATAAATTGTGAGTCATTTGTTTTCGTTTCTTTGATTTGTAAAATTCGGCACAAAATTACAATATTTGTGCAGTATGGACAAATATTTCTTTATTTTTCTGCCACTTGTTCCTATTACACCTTATTATATATATAGGAATCTATAGAATGGTATTCGTCTTCATTTTGCCAACCGCGGATAGACTATACTATAAACGAGAATGATTAAGAAGCATACCAACGGAACAATAAATCCCCATGCGATGTTGCTATGATCGGCAATGTAACCCATGATGACTGGTGCGAATGCTCCTCCCACGATGGTCATAATCAGATAGGAAGAAGCTCGCTTGGTGTGTTGCGCACCCACTTTCTTGATGGCAAGTGCAAAGATAGTAGGGAACATGATTGATTGGCAAAAATAGCAAAGAAAGAACGCATACATGCCAATGACATTACCCGTAAGGCAGACCACAAGCATAGCCACCGATGCACCAATAGAGAAAATTATCATCAGTCGGTCGGAACGAAAGTATTTCATCAGCCATGCCCCCACTATACGTCCGAGCAAGAGCAGTCCCATGCCTCCAAACGAAAGCCATAGGGATGCGGTTTGTGCGCTGATGTGCGTCAGGTCGGTCACATAGTTAATGAAAAAACTATTGATACCTGTTTGGGCGGCAACATATACGAACAATGACACCACTCCAAAAGTAAAAGCCTTGTTGGTCCAAAGGCCACCGCTCTTTCCTTCCTGCTTAACATCTTCATCAGCATCAATCGTAATCTCGGGCAACTTCACCCTTGTAAAAATGAGCGCAACCACCAACACTATGCAACCAATGATGGTATAGGGCAGGGCTATGTCGCGCTCGGTAGGATGATCAGAGAAGAGAAACAGTCCGCCCACGAGGGGACCGCATATCCAACCCAGTCCGTTGAATGATTGCGCCAAGTTGATACGTCGCTCTGCGGCATCCATATCTCCCAAAACCGTTGCATACGGATTGGCTGAAGTCTCTAAGCAACACAAGCCACAGCCGATGACAAACAGTGAGAACAAGAAGAACGGGAACGACTGCATGTAGCTGCCAGGAATGAACATCAAGGCACCAATACTATAGAGCAACAGACCAGTGAGCACTCCCGCCCGATAGCCCTTGCGTCGAATAATCTCGCCGACGGGCAATGCCATGAGGAAGTAACTACCATAGACCATCATCTGCACCAATGCCGACCCAGTCTTGGAAATTTGCAATGAATCTTGGAAGTGCTTATTGAGCACATCAAGGATACTGTGGGCAAATCCCCACAAGAAGAAAAGGGTGGTGATAAGAATGAAGGGCACCAAGTAATTGTGACCATCGCGAGTCTTCACCAGTTTTGAGTTGTTTTTCATTTGCTTTGGATTGATCGCGTTTAACTACGGCTCGTCTCAAGACCTTTGTCCGAAAGACGCATGTCGACGAAGCGAGCGAGCGCGTTGAACCGATTTTCGTTGAGTACTTTGCGTATGCGTGCCGCTGCATCAAGGTCTTTAGCCACCATGTAGAGATAGCCACCGCCACCTGCACCTGGCAACTTATAGCCTAGACAAAGGTCGTCAATAAGTCCCGTCAGATGGCGCACAGCATCGGGATTGGTCCCTGCATCAAGGGCTTGATTTTGTGCCCACGTCTTGCGAACCATGCGTCCATATGCTTCAAAGTCGTTGGCTTGTACCGCCGATGCTAGGTCTAAAGCGTGCTGTTTCATCTTGCGAAGCAAGTCGAGACGCTCCGTTTCGTTGAGGAACATACCACGAACGATTTCAGCAAGTATGTTTTTCGCCGTTCGCGTAATGCCTGTATAATAAAGAAGATGACAACCTGCATATTCGGGTTGACGGAACAACTGTTCGGGCAACCATCGTGTAAGCGGACGTTGCGACCATCCAGCCTGTGTTTGCAGAAGTTTAATTCCCTCGAGCACACCACCATACTGATCTTGCCAACCACCACCAGTGGTGAGCAACTGTTCCAATATCAAGGTTCGGTCGGCAATCTCATGCTTGTCCCAACCCAAGCCACAGAAATCGTTGATGCCGCCCAACACGGTCGACGAGAGTATGGACGATGTTCCCAAGCCCGACCCTGCAGGTATGGCAGAGAGTAACGTAATCTCAATGCCTGAACCGAAAGCACGGAGTTGCTGCTCCAATGTCTCATAATGTTCGCTGCAATAATCAGGTAGGAAACCAGCCAAAGCCAAGGCTGCCTTCGGAATAGAGAACGGAGAACCCACCTTATTAAATTGTTTCAGTTCATCGAACGTAGTCACCACCTCCATGGCACCAAGGTCGATGGAACGCATCGTGATGCGATACTCCTTAGAAGGTTTTACATATACTTGCAATGGCGGTTGCCCGTTGAGTTCAATTGCCAAATTCACCACGTTGCCTCCTTCCATCAGACTGTAAGGAGGTGTGTCTGTCCAACCACCTGCCACATCGATGCGCACTGGGCTTCTGCTCCACACTATCTGGTCAGCATAGACCGATAGACGAGGAGACTGGTTGTGGCTGATGGTGGAAGTGAGTCCTTCACGCATCAGTCCGAACGCCCGCTCTTCGTGCGCCTTTGCCAGATCAGCATCACCTTTCAGTGCACAAACACGGGCACGAAACATGCTGTCGCTGATGCGTTGCATACGGTTGGTATTTTCGGGCAATGCATCGGGCAACAGCAATAACTCATCGGCAAATACATGGGCAGCCTCATCCAAATTCAGTTGGTAGAACACACTTTGACGATAGTTCTTTGCCAAGGCAGTCCAATTCTGCTTACGGAAGGCGGCACGTTGACGTGTCAAGCGACGCAAATCGGCATAAGCAGAGATTTCGTCTGCCGAGAATTTCCGTGCGTTCTGCCACAGTATTTTTCCCTCCTCCGTATCACCTGCGGTCATGAATTGCATCACCTTTCCCATATCATCTACATTATCGCAAAGGGCGAAAATCCGTGCCGACTGTATGTCTTCAGCTCCAGAAAATTCAATGGTATCAAGGTCTATAGCTCGTTGTGCCGCCCATGCAGCGAAGGGAATGCCAAGATAAAGCGTAGAGGGATCATCGAGTTTCCCCTTGAATTTATCGTTAAATCCGTAAGGACGAGCCGCATAAAGATCTTTTTCCACAGGCACCACATCGATGCACACACCATTGACAAGACGCAGTTGCCAATTGTTTTGGGGAACACCTGTGATGATGTTTCCTGCTGCCAACGTCCATTGACTGCCCACATGACTATTCTCAATCCACAAGTCGGCATTTTCAGGTGTGAGTTTCACGTCTATTTGTGCATTCTGCACAAACATGGCAGGATGTGGTTTTGCCTTACGGAGCATGATTTCGCGCTGGTCGGTGACAAGATTCTGTACGTCCACAGTTGATGAAATCATCTCTCTACTGGTGCCGTAGTGATAGAAACGGCCACCTGGCAAAGGTAGGATAACTGTTTTGAGCCCGTTCAACTCAGCATCCTTCAACACAGGATGGTTGCCAAGAGCCAATCCAAACTCACCATACATATCATAATTGTCTATCTCACCTTGACTATTGAGAGAATGTTTGCGCATCAGTTCTATAGCACGGTCACTAAGCAACCACACTCCTATATCCATCAAGAAAAGATAGTTGTCCATCAGTTTTCCCATCTCCGCCACGCTGGGCTTCTGGAGCATAAAGTCAAGTTGCGAGGCATTGTCGCGTCGCATGACAAACACGCCGTGATCTTTCGCCAAGTCGGGGTCTGCCCAAAGACCATAGCACACCACATCGGCATCGGGAATATCCTGCAAAGGTTCTTCCGCCCGAATATACACATCACCACTGGCAATGAGCGTATGGAGCGATGCGGGAGCCTTCTCCATGATTTCTTCATAGAGAGGCAGTTGTAGCGACAACAGATTTTGGGTGAGGCGCTGTCCGCGTTTCCAACGGAACACGGGTATGGGGGTGAGTATCTTTCCCGATGGGGCATAGCCAGGCAATCGCCGACTTTGTCCACCTGCATGAAGGAGGATGCGCTTTTCGCGTGCGAGCCACTCGGTGAATGTCACAGACTGATCGGCTTCGTCACGATAACAAGAATCCAACAGCCAAGCAGTGCCGCCGCCAGAACCGAGTTTGTGGCCAATAGGGTCAGAGGTGCAAAACCATTCCTCACGACTTGCTTGTTCCAAGTCGTGGAAACATTCAACCAAGTTAGGTGGTAGTGATAAAAGCTTTTTCATTGCCTTGAGCGTTTTGTTTTGTGCACAAACTTGCATAAAATAACTGGCAGGAAGAGATCTTTCCGCCTATCTTGTGCTACTTTTCATTTGCAAAGATACGATTAATACACGGATTTCTTCCTCATTTATTGTATTATTTTCCATTTTTGTGTATTATTTCATAGGGTCTTCCGAGGCCATATCGCTACCTTTGCAACTATATTTTTATTCTAAACAAAACAAAGTCTACACATGAGAACATTTACATTTGCCCTCCTGATGGCAACCATGTTTGTTTCCACAGCCATCGGAAAGACAAAGCAGGCAACCTTCCCAGATGGAATGCCCATCTCCACATGGTTTGCCGACACCACCCGCACAGAACTCGCCCAAATGGGAAAGCAGTATGTCATCACAGACTATGGCGTAGTGAACGACTCTACCATCATTCAAACCGAAAAGATTCAAAAAGTCATAGACCTTTGCTACAGCAATGGCGGTGGTGTTGTGGTCGTTCCAGAGGGTACCTTTCTCACTGGTTCGCTCTTTTTTAAGCAGGGCACCAATCTATATCTTGCTCAGAATGGTACGCTCAAGGGTAGTGATGCCATCACCCACTACAAGATTATCAAGACCCGATTGGAAGGACAAACGCTCGACTACTTTGCTGCGCTCATCAACGCAGAAAATAACAATGGCTTCAAAATCGCAGGCAAAGGCACACTCAACGGCAACGGTTTGAAGTTTTACGATGAGTTTTGGTTGCGTCGCAAGGTCATCAAGGGTTGTACCAACCTCGAAGCCTTGCGTCCACGCCTTGTCTATATTGCCAATTCCTCAGACGTGACCGTGAGCGACGTGCATATGATATATGCTGGGTTCTGGACCAATCACCTCTACAAATGCAAGCGTGTGAAATATCTCGGTGTCTACATCTTCGCCCCCACCGATGGCTATCCCAAGGGGCCAAGCACCGATGCACTCGACATTGATGCGTGTGAAGACATGCTCGTAAACAGCTGTTGGATCAACGTGAACGACGATGGTGTATGTATCAAAGGCGGAAAGGGTACCTTTGTTGACCAAACACCTGGCAATGGTCCATGCCGAAACATCATCGTACAGAACTGCTACTTCAAGAAAGCGGGTGGTGGTGTAACCTTCGGCAGCGAGTGCTATGATGCAAGCAACATCATCATTCGCAACTGCCACTTCAACGGAACAAGCAACATCTTGCTCTTCAAGATGCGTCCCGATACGCCACAGCGCTACGAGAACGTGTTGGCAGAAAACTGCACTGGCGTGACACGCTTCGGCATCCGCACCCGTGTGTGGACACAGTTCTACGACAAGAAAGAACGCAAGGACATGCCGCGCTCTGTGGTAAACAATGTGACCATGCGCAATATCAATGTAGAAAGCACCGAGCGTTTCTATAGCATGGAACCTTCTGAGAAATACGACCTCGGTTCGTTTGCCTTCGAGAACATCAATGCCAAAGACCCCGAAGGTAAGATGGACACCTCGTTCCTCGGCAGTTGCAAGTTGAAGGACGTGAAAGTGAACGGACAAAACATCAAATAATTCTCCCCTCTTTATATCGTTAACGGCGTGAAGTCAAGTCTGACTTCACGCCGTTTTTCATGACCATCCTCAACGCCACAAGAGCTGTACTTCTCCGACCATGCCCGATGGTACCAAAGGAGTGTCGGCAGTGACTATCGGAGGAAACGCCTGAGTATAGGGCTTTGCATGGGGTTGTGCAGCATCACCAATCATGCGATTATAGAGAGAGTTGACCACTTCAATGCGCAATTGGTTCTTGCCCTTCTTCACGTAGGGAGTGATGTCCTGCTCCCACGGACTGCACCACCAAGTGCCCGCTTTCACGCCATTCACCCAAACCACAGCCAAGCCGTTAGGTATAGACAATCGCAACGACAGATTTCGTTTCAGTTGTTCGGCAGACACATGAAACGTATTTTCATATGCCGCCATGCCTGAATAATATTTGATGCCTTGTTCTTCCGACTGCGACCAATCAGTCAGATGCTCTGTCCGAACAATACCGGGACCACCAAGTTTCGGATCAAAATGGATTGTCCATGTTCCTCCTATTGTATATTTTCGCTCTAACAAGGAGGCATCAAAGCGAGGAAGCGATGCATCGTCGCTATCAGAAGCCACCAAGAAGCACGATTCCCCAGGTTGCAAGGTCAACTGGGCCGAAAGTCCGTCCGTGGTTGCCGTGGATGCTAACCGATAGCGACACCCTGTCACGGGATTCCATCGTTGCAAGCGACGTAGACCTGTGCGGAGCGTCGTCATCGCATCATAAGTGTGTGGACTGTGGTTGAACACAAAATAGACATCGGAATCAGATAGGGTGCGATGGGCGAAATATACCTTGTCATCAGGACGGTTGGCGCTCTTCAGGCACACATCGGGGAGAATTTGTTCACGAGTCAAAGCCTCAGCAAGCGATGCAACAGGATAGATGTGTCCACGACCATAGTGACAAACACCATCAGAATCGGGCGATGACCAAAGACTATCCACCAAGGCATCATACACTTCCCGCTCAGCCAAATCTGTCCATGAAGAAGACACAGGGCGTTCTCCCACGAGAGGCACGCCCTCGCCTACCATCCGAGCGATATGGCGCAGAGCTTGCAAGGGAACCTTTACACCACGTTCCAAGACCAACATACGATAGCGCATTGAATCAGGCAGGAGTATCTCGCCCTTGCTGGCAGTCATGCGATGGAGCAGTCCGTCGGTGGTGCAGACATCGAAATCATATCCTTCAGGAATGGTGGGCAACCGATAAGCGAGCATCTTCATCGGGACATCGTCACCCGCATAGACGCAGAGGTCAACCACTGCCCTTCCCTGTCGCATCACCCCAGCACTGCGGGCTTGATAATCCCAGAAGGGACGACTATAATCCCAATAGGTATTGTTGCGGTTCAAACAATATTGTCGACCATTGGCTGTATTACCCGGAGTGCGGTCTAGCCAAGGTTGATAGGCAGAAGCACAGACAACAAACTCGTTGAGTCCGAAACAATAGGCGAAGTCTGCTAGATTTTTCAAGTCGGCAAGCGAATGACTATATCGTGCATCGGTATAGGCTTCGGCTGAAGCAATCGATTTGCCATAGACATGGGCGACAGACGATGACTCCTTCATGTCATAACTTCCATCCACGTGTTTCGCCCAGAATTCGCCCTGCGGTTTCTTCACGCGTCCTTTGGCAAGGAAGTTGTCCGACGTGATATTCTGTGCATTACCCGATGCTTGGGCTGTCAGCGTGATACCGTTTTGGCGGCACAGGCGGTCGAAAGTGCCATAATAATTGTCGGCTATCAAGTCGGCTATCGTGCGGCGCACATCATTATAGAAGGCTTCTGTCTCATGGGCAGAACCCACCACATAACCTGCCAAGGCGGGCAGATAACGATGCATATCATAACCTCTGCGTGTTTGGAAAGCTGCCTCAAAACCATCGGTCCAGTTTTGCGGTCCCGCTTCATGGCTGTCCATGATGATGCCATCCAAGGCAAGACCTGCCGTTCGCAATGTGTCTATCATCGGCTGGACGAAGTGGCGCCAATGGCATTCGGCGGCTTGGGCAGAGAGTTTGTCACACTCCAAGCCCTTGTAGTCCACCCTCGCATGCTTGACCATGGAGCCCGTAGGAACCTGACAAAATCGCAACACGAGCCATTCACCCTTAGGGGCTCGCCAATCTAAACGTCCATCGGCATCAACCATGCTTGTTACATCGACTACTTGATTAGGATCAATCACATCAGTATAGGATGGTGTATCGCCCCGTGTCGTATATTCTGAATATTCGCCCGTCTTTTCTTCCCAAAGGTTCATCTTTGACATCGACGAAAGGGTGATATTACCGATATAGAGGTTCTTGTTCTTATCGGTATCGAGCGGCCAATCGTGAAAGCGCAACTGAAAGTAGCGCGCTTTGACAGACGGAAAGGACACTGTATGTTGGTGCCAACCGCCAGGGTTAGTGGAATAGCCTGGCTTCAATGCGCACACCTTGCGATAGTTGATGCCATCGTCACCGACCCACAGCTCGCCGATGTCGGGCAGGGACTGATAACCATCGCCTGTGAAAGAGGCAGATGAAAGCGACGGCACATTCATGGCAATGGTCGCACTCTTACCCCGCCCTTTAATCTGATAGCTCAGGCTGCTCCCTACGAACGACTTACCAAAATCCATCGTCACCCGCACCTCCTGACCACGACCTGAATATGGTATGGCACAAAACGACTTCTGACTAGAAAAGAGGGAGTCGGCACGGAAGGGCAACGGACTACTAGTCACTATGGGATGTGCCATGTGGTTGTTCTGATAACTACCCTTGCGCAAAGACACAGCAATCACTGCCACTTGTTTGAATCCCAAGCGGCTCACAGGAGATGGTAGTAGCTGCGACACCTTGCCGCCACGCACCACCGCTTCTGTCGTCACCAAGCGTTTCATCGCCAAGTCGGGAGTAATCCACGGACCGCCTGCCACATAGCCATCAGAAATATTAGCTTCAAAAGTCAGTCCTAACCGCTGCGCCTCTGATGCCGAATACTTAAACATCTCCCACCATGGCTTCGACAAGGCGGGGAAAGCGCCCTCGCCCTTACCATGCACTTGATCGTAGTAGACCACGCCACCCACACCAGCACGCTTGAAGGCTTCAAGGTCGGCGGTGATACCCTACCCCAGTTCGGGATAAGAATGATGCAAAATAGTAAGAGAAAAAGTTGGTAGTCTCGCCAAAATTTTGTACCTTTATAGTT
>CAVKQP010000066.1:0-9465 GCA_963658165.1 Clostridium sp. CAG:302
GCCTCCCGCCATTGCCATCGAGCAGAAGGTGATATCAAGAAACCCACGCTCAACGGTGGGCACCTCGACCGAAATTTACGAATACGTGCGTCTGCTCTTTGCACGGGTGGGCCGCACGTTCTCACCCGTAAGCGGCGAAGAGGTAAAAAAGCACACACCCGAAGATGTGGTGAACCGCGCACTCTCGTTCGATGAGGGCACCAAGTTTTGCTTGCTTGCTCCCCTACATGTGATAGAAGGGAGAACGCTGCACAGACAACTTGAGATGGAATTACAGCAAGGATATGTGCGTATCTTTGTCAAGGGTGAATTCATACGCATTGAAGATTTCCTTGATACACCAGAGATAGAAAAGACCAATCCAGAAGAAGTGTGGCTACTCATCGACAGAATGTCGGTGGACCATACGTCTGAAAGTATCGCCCGACTGACAGACTCTGCCGAGACCGCTTTCTATGAGGGGGATGGTCTATGTCGTTTGTTGGTACTTCCTGCCAATATTCCCTACGACTTTTCCACGCGCTTTGAAGCCGACGGCATACAGTTTGAGGAACCTTCCGACAATATGTTCGCCTTCAACTCACCCGCAGGGGCATGCCCCACTTGTGAAGGTTTCGGTAGCGTGATAGGCATCGACGAGAAACTAGTCATCCCCAATAGCACACTGAGCGTCTACGATGGATGCGTGCAATGTTGGCACGGAGAAAAGATGGGAACCTGGAAAGACGAGTTCTGCCGCCGTGCAGCCGTCGACAACTTTCCTGTCTTCGAGCCTTATCACAAACTTACACAAGAACAGAAAGACATGCTTTGGCATGGATTGCCATCTGACAAGCGACGCAGTTTGGCGAACAAGGTGTGCATCGACGGGTTCTTCCAGATGGTGAAAGACAACCAATACAAGATACAATACCGCGTGATGATGAGCCGCTATCGTGGTCGCACAGTATGCCCCACTTGTCACGGCACACGCATCAAGAAAGAAGCCAACTATGTGAAAGTGGGCGGAAAGAGCATCTGCGAATTGGTAGACATGCCCATCTATAGACTCAAGGAGTGGTTCGACCAATTGCAACTGACCGAGCACGAAGAAGCCGTGGCACGCCGGTTGCTCACCGAGATTAGGTCGCGGTTGGGCTTCATCTGTGAAGTGGGACTAGGCTATCTCACGCTCAACCGTCCTTCGAATACGCTGAGTGGCGGCGAGAGTCAACGCATCAACCTGACCACCTCACTGGGTAGTCCGCTCGTTGGGTCGCTCTACATACTCGATGAGCCCAGCATCGGTTTACATAGTCGTGACACCGACTTGCTCATCCATGTGCTTAAAGAACTGAAAGACGTGGGCAACACAGTGATTGTCGTAGAACATGACGAAGACATCATCCGCGCTGCCGACTACTTAATAGACGTAGGACCAAACGCAGGCAGACTAGGCGGCGAAATCGTATTTCAAGGCGACGCCAAGGATGTCACCACTGCATCGGCTGCCCAATATCCACAAAGCTACACCGTAAAATATCTGCTCGGACAAGAGACCATCGAAGTGCCCAAGAGCCGCCGCCACTGGAACATGGCGCTGAAGCTGAAGGGTGCACGCATGAACAATCTCCGCGGCATAGATGTGGAGATACCACTCAACGTGATGACCGTCGTTACGGGCGTAAGCGGGTCGGGAAAGTCGTCACTCATCAAGGGCATACTCTACCCTGCCCTGCGCCGCCGCCTGGACTTAGTGGCATCCACACCAGGCGAATTCGTTTCACTCGAAGGCGATGTGGACAGCGTAAAAGCAGTAGAATTCGTAGACCAGAATCCCATCGGCAAGAGTTCGCGTTCCAACCCTGCCACCTATTTAAAGGCATACGACATGATACGCCAACTCTATGCAGAACAGCCGTTGGCAAAACAGATGGGGTTCACCGCCCAATATTTCTCGTTCAACGCCGAAGGCGGACGATGCGAGGAGTGTAAAGGAGCGGGCGTGATTACCGTCGAGATGCAATTCATGGCAGACCTCGTGCTTGAGTGCGACGCTTGTCATGGAAAGCGATTTAAGAAAGAGGTGCTCGAAGTACAATTCGCCGGCAAGAGCATCAACGACATTCTCGACATGACTGTGACAGACGCCATCACTTTCTTCACAGAACATGACATAAAAGACATTGCAAAAAAACTGAAGCCACTGGAAGACGTAGGATTGGGCTACATCAAATTGGGACAGAACTCATCGACCCTCTCAGGCGGCGAGAATCAACGTGTAAAATTGGCATACTACATAGGACAAGAAAAGGCAGAGCCAACACTATTCATCTTCGATGAGCCAACCACAGGTCTGCACTTCCACGACATCAAACGGTTGCTCGCCGCATTCAATGCGCTGATAGACCGCGGCCACACCATCCTTGTCATTGAGCACAACATGGACGTTGCGAAATGTGCCGACCACATCATCGACCTCGGTCCTGAGGGTGGCGACAAGGGAGGTAATCTGGTCTGTGCGGGTACACCCGAAGAGGTGGCGAAATGCAAGGAAAGCCACACCGCACGCTATCTGGCAGAAAAGCTTTAAGACAATCAATCGCAACAACAAAATATTATGGAAAGAACATGGAGATGGTTTGGCAAGAATGACAAAATCACACTTGCCATGCTGAAACAAATCGGAGTGGAAGGCATCGTCACCGCCCTACACGACGTGCCCAACGGAGAAATCTGGACACGCGAGAAGATACACGACCTCAAAACATACATAGAAAGCTATGACATGAGATGGAGCGTGGTGGAGAGTCTGCCCGTATCCGAAAGTATCAAGTATGCCGGCGCCGACCGTGATCAACTGATAGAGAACTACAAGGTGAGCCTCAAGAACCTCGGCGAGGAAGGCATACACACCATCTGCTACAACTTCATGCCCGTGCTCGATTGGGCACGCACCGACCTCACCCACCCCAATGAGAACGGCACCACCAATCTCTACTTCTCCCACGCCCAGTTTGCTTATTTCGACATTCATATTCTCAAGCGAGAAGATGCAGAGAAAGACTGGAGTCAAGAGGTATTGGCAGAGGTGGAGAAGTTGAAACAGACCATGACACCCGAAGACGACCACAAGCTCGTGGACAACATCATAGTGAAAACTCAGGGCTTCGTGAGCGGAAACATCAAAGAGGGTGACGAGCATCCTGTAGAACTGTTCCGCCAACTACTCGCATTATATAAAGGAATAGACAAGGAACAGCTGCGCGAGAACATGCGCTATTTCCTTAGCGCTATCATGCCCACCTGTGAGCAATATGGCATGAACATGTGTGTGCATCCCGACGACCCCCCATTCCCTATCCTCGGTCTGCCGCGCATTGTCACCTCAGACGAAGACATAGCATGGTTCCTCAAGGCTGTGGACAACCCTCACAATGGCTTGACATTCTGCGCTGGTTCGCTCTCCGCAGGTGCCCACAACGACGTGGTAGCCTTGGCACGCAAATATGCCGACCGCACGTGGTTCGTACACCTACGCTCCTGCCACGTATTCCCCAATGGCGACTTTACCGAAGCATCCCACCTGGGCGGACGTGCCGATCTCATTGAGTTGGCACGCATCTTCGAAAAGGCCAACCCTCAACTCCCCATGCGCGTAGACCACGGCATGGAAATGCTCGGTGACGACAAGCGCGGATATAACGCTGGCTACTCGTTCCTCGGACGAATGTTTGCCATGGGACAAGTGCAAGGAATACTCGCCACAGTAGATCGAGAACTGGGCATCGAATATAAACAACCAGGACTCTACTGATTGATTATCAACATCTAAAAACAAACAACCGACATGCAGAATCTATTCGACATCAAAGACAACGTGACGGTCATCACTGGCGGCACTGGTGTGCTCGGCAGATGTATCGCAAAATATCTCGCCCTCAACGGAGCGAAAGTTATCATCCTCGGACGAAACGAAGAGGTAGGAAACACCATCGCCCAAGACATCACCAACGCAGGCGGCATATGCGAATTTATGAAGACCGACGTAATGAACCAAGAGGTGGTAGAGCGCAACTGCCGCGACATCCTCGACAAATACGGTCATGTAGACACCCTGCTCAATGCAGCTGGAGGCAATATGAAGGGAGCCACCATCGCCCCCGACCAAACATTTTTCGACTTGAAAGCCGACGAGTTTCAAAAGGTGCTCAACCTCAACCTCACCGGCACGGTCATCCCTACACAAGTATTTCTCAAACCGATGGCACAACAAGGCAAGGGAGCTATCATCAACTTCTCATCGATGGCAGCCTTCCGCCCCATGACACGCGTGTGCGGATATGCTGCCGCCAAAGCAGGCATCAGCAACTTCACCGCCTATATGGCCACAGAGTGCGCCAAGAAATTTGGTGAGGGCATACGTGTCAACGCCATCGCACCAGGCTTTTTCATCACCGAACAGAATCGTTCACTGCTCACCAATCCCGATGGTTCCTACACCCAGCGGGGCAACGATGTGATACGGCAGACCCCCTTCGGACGCATGGGTGATCCTGAAGAACTCTGCGGCACGATACACTACCTGATGAGCGATGCATCGAAATTCGTCACAGGCACGGTAGCAGTCGTAGACGGAGGCTTCAACGCATTCGCCATGTAACGTAAACCTTTGCGTAAGATTATTCGCTTTTTCTTGGTTCAGCTGACAAGAAAAGGGTATCTTTGCATTTGAAAATTCGAAACAAAATTAATTAGTATAAACTTTATTATGGAACAATTGAAATCTCTAAACAAGAGAACTGCGCCTAAGAGCACAGCTCCTGAAAGAATTATCCAGTTTGGTGAGGGTAACTTCCTCCGTGCATTCGTTGATTGGATTGTCTGGAAAATGAACCAGAGAACAAACTTCAACGGTTCAGTAGTTGTCGTTCAGCCTTTGAGCGGCGGTATGGTAGACTGGTTGAACGGACAGGACTGCTTGTATCACGTAAACCTTCAAGGTAAGGAAAACGGTCAGACCGTCAACACACTGGAGCGTATCGACGTGATAAGCCGCGCACTCAATCCATACTCACAGAACCAAGCTTTCATGGCTTTGGCAGAGCAGCCTGAGATGCGTTTCATCATTTCTAACACCACTGAGGCTGGTATCGCTTTCGACGATAGCTGCAAGTTTACCGATGCTCCTGCTTCTTCTTATCCTGGCAAGCTCGTTCAGTTGCTCTTCCACCGCTATAAGTTCTTCAATGGCGACCCAACAAAGGGGATGATCCTCATGCCTTGCGAGCTCATCTTCTTGAACGGTCACCACTTGAAGGAGTGCATCTATCAGTATATTGAACTTTGGAAAGAGGATATGGGTGCAGACTACGAAGGCTTCAAGAAGTGGTTCACTGACAACTGCTTCGTATGCGCTACACTCGTAGACCGTATCGTTCCCGGATTCCCACGCGACACCATCAAGGACATCCAGCAGACTGTAGGCTACAAAGACAACCTCGTTGTGAAGGCAGAGTGCTTCCACCTTTGGGTTATCGAGAAGGCTGAAAACATGACTGTAGAGCAGATGCAGGAAGAATTCCCCGCACACAAGGCTGGTCTCCACGTGCTCATCACAGACAACGAGAAACCTTATCACGCACGCAAGGTAACCCTGCTCAATGGTCCTCACACCGTATTGAGCCCTGTGACATACCTCAGCGGCGTAAACATTGTACGCGACGCTTGCGAACACGAAGTTCTCGGCAAGTATATCCACAAAGTACAGTTCGACGAGTTGATGCAGACCCTCGACCTGCCTATGGAAGAGTTGCAGAAGTTCGCTTCCGACGTGTTGGAGCGCTTCGAAAACCCATTCGTAGATCACCAGGTGACCAGCATCATGCTCAACTCATTCCCAAAATACGAGACTCGCGACCTCCCAGGCGTGAAGATTTATCTCGAGCGCAAGGGCGAACTTCCACAGGGATTGGTATTCGGTTTGGCTGCCATCATCACTTACTACAAGGGTGGCAAGCGTGCTGACGGTGCTGAAATCAAACCTCAGGACGACCAGAAGATCATCGACAAGCTGCAGGAACTTTGGGCTACTGGCGACACGCAGAAAGTGGCAGAAGGTGTACTCGCATTCGACTACATCTGGAAAGAAGACCTCAACAAGACCGTTCCTGGTCTTACTGAACTTGTCAAGAAAGACCTCGACCTCATCCAGGAGAAGGGAATGCTCGAGGCTGTAAAGACAATCCTGTAATCAATAGGCATTACATATCACTGAAAAAGGCGGGCTAAATGCTCGCCTTTTTCAGTATGTTTTATTCCGTCAATGCAAATCAGAGAATTTGCGGATACCCTTCACGTAATATTGCCATAGTATAGAATAGGGACGGCGTTGGGCAATATGCTTTAGTTTTCTTTGTTCTTGTATCTGTTTCCGCACTTCCACATAATCTCTTTTCATTCTCCTGTAATCACGACGTGCTCGCAGCACAGCCTTGAAATCACCCCAATTGCGCCCAAGTATGAGCATTTGGAAAGCAGCTAAGTAGTCCAAGAACCAACGTATGCGCATGACAGACTTGAGTTCTTCGTCAGGAAGATTCTTGTAGAGCATAAGCAAGTTGTTGCGGAAATTCAAGTAAGTCTTTCTCGGATTGCCCTTCGGCAACGTGCCTCCACCTACGTGATACACTTCACTCTCGGGTATGCAGTAAATCTTTCTGCCTAACAGACGCAGTCGCCAACACATATCGATCTCCTCATTATGAGCAAAGAAACGGCCATCCAATCCTCCTACCCTACGGTAGTCTTCCGCACGAATCATCAAGCAAGCTCCCGTCGCCCATAGTATCTCTTGATGATAATCATACTGACCATCGTCTTCCTCTATAGACTCAAAAAGCCGACCACGGCAGAAGGGATAACCATATCGATCAAGAAAGCCACCACAAGCGCCGGCATATTCAAACATATCCTTGTTCTTCTCAGATAGCAATTTGGGCTGACACGCAGCCACATCGGGGTGAGCATCCATAAACTCGACCAATGGCGTAAGCCAATGATGCGTCACCTCCACATCGGAATTGAGCAGCACATAATATTCTGCATCTACCTGTGCCAAAGCCTTGTTGTAGCCCTCAGCAAAGCCCCAGTTTTTCTCTAGGCGGATAGTCTGCACGTCCTTGTATCGCGATTCGAGAAAATCCAACGAGTCATCGGTCGATGCATTGTCGGCAACGATCACTGTTGCGTCTTCGCGCGAATACTCTATGACACTGGGCAGATAGGTGGCAAGCATCTTTCGCCCATTCCAATTCAGAATTACGATAGCTACTTTCATATGCTCTACTTATTCCATGATAGCACGGAGAGCCGTCTTGTCGTGGTTGAAATCACCGAGACGCACCCGCACCAACTGATTGTCCAATGCTTCTGAGGCAAGTGATGCTGGCAGTTCCACACGCACATAATTGCGCGTGAACCCATGCATAACCCTTCCCCGTGTAGCCTTTTCAAAAAGCGCTTCTGCTTCCTGCCCAATATGAGCAGCATAGAAAGCCTGCGTCTTCTCATCAGAAAGTTCGAGCAAACGCTTACTCCTGAGTTTCTTGTCGCGATCATCGACTACATAGGGTATCTTTAGCGCTGCCGTACCAGGGCGCTCTGAATAGGGAAACACATGCAACTGGGTGATATCGAGCGACTGAAGGAAACGATAGGTATCTTCGAAATACTCTGGCCGTTCACCTCGACATCCCACCATCACATCCACACCAATGAAAGCATCGGGAATGCGCTGCTTGATGCGCGCTATCTTGTGGGCGAAGAGTGCCGTGTCATAATGGCGATGCATCAGTTTGAGCACTTCATCAGATCCACTCTGGATGGGAATGTGGAAGTGAGGCATGAACGCCCGACTCTCAGCACAGAAATCAATGATTTCTTCAGTGAGCAGGTCGGGTTCTATACTACTGATGCGGTAGCGCTGAATTCCCTCCACACCATCGAGCGCCTTAATCAAGTCGATAAACTTTTCACCTGTAGAGCGTCCGAAATCTCCGATGTTAACGCCCGTAATAACGATCTCCTTACCACCTTCAGCTGCTGCCTGCTCCGCTTGCTTGACCAACGACTCAATAGTCGGGTTGCGCGAAAAGCCACGGGCATAGGGTATAGTACAATAGGTGCAGAAATAGTTGCAGCCATCTTGCACCTTCAAGAAGAAGCGTGTGCGATTGCCACGTGAGCAACTTGGAGCAAAACTGGTGATGTCCTTGGTCTTCACGGAGTGGAACTCGTGTTTAGAGTCAACGTCCTTCTCTCCACTCCATGCGTTGCTGAGATACTGAATGAGGTTGGCTTTCTCGTTACTTCCCAGCACGAGGTCTACCCCATCTATCTTGCTGACAGCTTCCGACTCCAGTTGTGCGTAACATCCCGTCACGACAACAAAAGCGCCAGGATTTTCTCTTACCATGCGGTGTATGGCTTGGCGGCATTTGTGGTCAGCCACTTCGGTCACCGAACAGGTGTTGATAATGCATATATCCGCTTGCTCTCCTTTCTCAGCAGCCCTAACTCCCATCTCTTGAAGAAGACGTCCAAAGGTTGAAGTCTCTGAAAAGTTGAGTTTGCAGCCCAAAGTATAGTAAGCAGCGGTCTTGCCTTGGAAGGCAGAAGAATCTATCATATATATAATAATGTATAGTGAAACGCATGCAAAGGTACGGCAAAAATCTGAGGAATAGAAAACTAAGCCCCAATAACTTCCTCAAACGCCGCCGTCGGCACACTGGCAGGTAACTGAATAATGCCCGTTTTTCACCCTATTTAAAACTTTAACATTTGTTTAATATACATAAGTAACTGATTTATAACGGATTGCAAAATAGTTACAAAACAAATCGAAAAAAAGTAGGGCAAAAGTGAATAGCGTATCGAAAAAATACTTACCTTTGCAACGTTTTAATAAACAAATGATTGTTTTACAGATTTAAAAAAGCAAAGAAAATGAAGAAATTGGTTTTAATGTTCGTAGCTATCGCAGCTATCTCTTTCGCATCTTGTGGTAACAAAACAGCTCAGGCTCCTGCAGAGGACACTGCTAATGTAGATTCTACTGTTGACACAACTGCTGTTGACACTGCTGCTACTGCTGCTGCTGATTCAGTTAAGTAATTTCGATAGTTCGAACTGAAACGAAAGAAAACGACCGTCAAGGCTGAGCCTTGACGGTTTTTTGTTTTATTACGCCAAAAGGGAAGGGTTCAATAGAAAGTAATCCCCCCAAAAAATACACTAGGGTGCAATGCCCAACGCACCCTAGTGAAAGTGCCAACGCACTATAGTGCATTGGGCATCGCACCCTAGTGCATTTTTTGCCATGGGCAAGGGCAAAATAAACGGGCAAGTTCCAAATGAGAACTTGCCCGAATTTCGTTAGCTTTACCACGCCACGGAGTCATCTTCAGCCACGCAAGCCGTATC
>CAVKQP010000067.1:0-9319 GCA_963658165.1 Clostridium sp. CAG:302
TCCCCGGTTCGATTCCTGGTGGTACCACATACCAATCCACAATCACTTATTCAAAATTTAATAGTCAACCACCTCAAAACGAGGTGGTTGTGCCCTTTTATAAGGGCTGGTTGAAGGAGTCTCGACCTATAGGGAAAAGTATCAAGGTACTACTTTAGCACTGAAAACTCTTTCGTTATCATGCCGTTATAGCTCATGATTTGGAGCTCAATCTTGTCGCCCTCATTCATTCCTTCGGTAGGAATGCTAGCAAACATGCGGCTACTGTAATATTCGGGCACACTGTTTTGGGCGTGGTAGAGGCTCAGATGATACTTCTTAGATCCGTTTTCGAGTGTTTTCACTTCGTCGCAGAAGCATCCTATCCGTTGTGTTTCGTCGGGTGTGTCGGCTTTCCCTGTTTTGATGGCAAAGCCGATGTTGAGCCATTTCCCGTTCTTGCTGAGCCACGCACTCTCAAAGACGACGGGATCCATACGCTTGTTCTGGGTGGCGTTGTCGCTGGCTGCAGTGCTGAAACGGAGCACAGGCACGTTGCTTACTGCCACGACGCTTGCCTCGTTTGAGCCGTCCACCTTATTATAATATATAAGAGCACGATAGGTAGTGTCGACTTTTGTAGCCCATTCACAACCATATCGGCTTGCAAACACCACCTTCTCACCTTCGTCGGTCATGGCATAATCCAACTGTTTAGAGGCAATGGTGTGCGCTTCAGTGAAGTCTGCGCGCATGTACGACAGTTCGCCGTCGCCCGAATCATAGGAGTTGTGCTTACAACCAGTGGCTGCCAGTGTGGCGGCAAGGAGGATGATAAGGTGGTGTTTCATGTTTGTTGCGGTGTATTAATGTTTCACGCTGAGGTAGTTCTTGCACGGATTGGCATACATTTCAAGCAGACAATGGCGGCAGAAATCGTCGTCGCGCTGAGGAAGATCGATCTTCTGAAGGCGACTTTCTATATACTGTACGAATGTCTGCTTGTCCTCATCTGTGTATTGGTCGGCGTGTGCTTGGTTGCCATTGAGCATGTCGAGCGCCACGTAGTTGCCTGGATACAATTCGTAGCGGGCAAATATCTCTTGGTCTATGTGCTGGGCGATGACCTCATAAATCTCCGTTTTCGGTGTGTTGGCAATGGTGTCGAGCCAACTGTCTATGCAAGGTGCGGCATTGTAGTGAATGCGGCCCTTGTAGCCCATGATGCCTGTCTGCATGCTTACCACGTCGTCCATAGGTCCTTTCTTCCATCCCTCCACATCGCGTTTGAGTTGCATCTCGCGCGCTTTGAGGTAGTCGCAAGGGTCATACTCATAGGATATGGCGAGCGGAACGATGTGTAGGTCCTTCAGTCGGTCTATGACAGAACCCTCGCCACCGATGGTCATCATCTTGAGGATGGCGGGTTGCGTGCGGTCGTTGGAGTCTTTGGCGCGTCCTTCACGCTGTGCAATCCAGAGGTTCTCGTTCTTTTCGTTGATGGCATAGTGCATGTATTCCGACAGGCGCTTGCTTGCTACGAGCAGTTCGCGGATAGGTAAGTCGCGCTCCACGATGAAGGCTTTGTTGAGCCGCACGAGGTCTTTCACCCACGGCAACTTCAGTAGGTTGTCGCCAATGGCTATTTCGCAGGTGGTGGTCCATCCGGCTTCGATGAGCAGCACATCGAGTAGGGCAGAGTCGAGCACAATGTCGCGATGATTGCTCACGAAGGTGTAGCGCTTTGTGGTGTCCACTTCGTGGTGATCAAAGGATATGCCTTTGCTTGCTTTCTGCAGTAAGTCTTTCAAGAAAGCGTAGCAAAACGCCTTTTGGAAGTCGAGGCACGTCTTGCAGTTCAGCATCTTTGCTTTCACCGCTTCGGCAGGAACGCCTGGCAGCACGTAGCTCATCACACTTTGAAATTGCGGATCGGCGAGCAACCGCTCATAGACTGCGGGTAACTCTTCCGGCTCAAATGGACGGATGCGGTCGAATTTATCAGGTATGGACATGGTGTTTTCTATTTAAACTGGTTCTCTACGATGTCGGTCAACACATCCTTGATGTCGAGTCCGGCGGCGCGTACCTGCTGCGGAATGAAGCTGGTGGCGGTCATGCCGGGTGTGGTATTGATTTCGAGCATGTTGACTTTGTCGTTGCCTTGACTGTCTTTTGAGATGATATAGTCGATGCGGATGATGCCGTTGCAGTGCAAGATGTCGTAGATGCGACTAGTCTCTTCAGCCACCGCCTTTGCCGTTTCGGGTGCGAGGCGGGCAGGGGTGATCTCCTGTACTTGGCCGTTATACTTGGCGTCGTAGTCGAAGAACTCGTTTTGAGTGACCACTTCTGTGGCTGGGAACACCACAGCTTTGTCCTTCGTCTTGTAGCATCCGATGGAAATCTCAGTACCTTCGAGATAAGATTCCACCATCACCTCGTCGCTTTCCATGATGGCTTTGCGCACGGCAGGAGCCAATTGGTCAGCGTTTTTCACCTTCGATACGCCGAAGCTACTGCCGTCAGCTGCTGGTTTTACGAAGCAGGGGAACCCGATGCGACGTTCTATCTCCTCGTCGCTTACCAAGGTTTCGTAGCCCTTACGGATGAGCATAGAGTCGGCTACGTTCACTCCGAAGCCGCGCAGATAGTTGTTCAGCACATATTTGTCGAAGGTCATCGCCTCTACCAGCACGCCACTTGTGGAGTAGGGTAGGTGTATCAGTTCGAAGTAGCCCTGCATCATGCCGTTTTCTCCCGGTGTGCCGTGGATGGTTATATAGGCGTAGTCAAACTCTGTCACCTTTTCGTTGTAGACGAAGGAGAAGTCGTTTTTGTCGATGGGAGCCGTGTCGCCGTTGTCCAGTTCCACGTGCCAATCCTGTCCTTTCACGTCCACGATATATACATTGTAGCGTTCTTTGTCGAAGAAAGAGTAGAGACCTTGTGCTGAGCGCATAGAGACGTCATGCTCCGATGAGTCGCCGCCGCAGACGATGGCGATGTTTCTTTTCAAGTCTTTCATATGGTGTAATGTTTATTGTTGTCGTTTTGTGTTGTAGATATTATGGTTCTGGCTTGGCTGTGGTGCCTGCCACGAAGCCGCGCCACTTCTCGATGAGTTGTTCCAAGTCGGTAGGCAGGTCGGAAGTGAAGTCCATCTGCTCGCCCGTAGTGGGATGTACGAACCCGAGGGTGCGCGCATGGAGAGCTTGCCGGGGGCATATCTTGAAGCAGTTATTGATGAATGCCTTGTAGGTGCTGCTCCTTGTGCCTCGCAGAATCTCGCATCCGCCGTAGCGTTCATCGGAGAATAGCGGGTGCCCGATGTGCTTCATGTGGGCGCGAATCTGATGGGTGCGCCCCGTCTCAAGGATACATTCGATGAGCGTGACGAAGCCGAAGCGTTCGATCACGCGCCAGTGGGTGACCGCAGGCTTGCCTATCTCTGAGTCAGGGGCGAACACTGTCATGCGCAGACGGTCTTTGGGATCGCGTGCAATGTTGCCTTCTATGCGTCCTTCGTCTTCCGTCATGTTGCCCCACACCAGTGCGTTGTAGCTGCGATGTGTGGTCTTATTGAAAAACTGCTTGCCCAGTGCCGTCTTGGCATCGGGCGTCTTGGCGATGACGAGCAGTCCGCTGGTGTCCTTGTCGATGCGGTGCACGAGTCCCACTTCGGGGTCGTTGGGGTCATAAGAAGCAAGGTCTTTCAGGTGCCAGGCAATGGCATTGACCAGCGTACCGTGGAAGTTGCCTGCTCCAGGATGCACCACCATGCCTGCCTCCTTGTTGATGACCATGAGTTGGTCGTCTTCGTAGACCACGTTGAGCGGTATGTCTTCTGCCACAATACTGGTGTCGTGCTTGGGACGGTCGAGCATGAGGGTGATGACATCGAGCGGTCTAACCTTGTAGTTGCTCTTCACTGGCTGCCCGTTCACGTGTATGTAGCCAGAGTCGGCAGCCTTTTGTATGCGGTTGCGACTGGAGTGCTGCATGCGCTCAAAGAGAAACTTGTCGATGCGCACAGGCACCTGTCCTTTGTCCACATCTACGCGGAAGTGTTCGTAGAGTTGTCCGTCGGCGGCTTCATCCGCAGTGCCGATCTCGTCGAGCGGCTCCAATTCGTCGTCTATGTCGTATAGTTCGTTTGTCATTGTCGTTGTTCTTGTTGTGTGAAAGACTATTCTGGCGATGTGACCACCTCAAATTCGTCCTTGTCTTCTTGCGTGGAAATGTCTCCCTCCTTCGTCTCTTCAAAGTCGTCACCGGCATCTTCCATTTCCGGATCTATGATGTCTACGTCGTCAGGGTCGCCTATCTGCCCATCGCCAACGAGGATGGTGAGTCGTGCATCCACGGGTACGCGGTCACCCGCATTGACCGAAAGGCCATTCGCCATGATGCCATAGACCCAGTCTTTCTCGCCTGCCACAAACTTGGGCTCGCCTATCTTGAAGCCCATGGCGATGAGTTTGGCTTTCGCTTCTCGGTAGGAACTGTTGTCAATCACGTCGGGCACGACCAGCGTGGGTGAGTGCGACGAGTTGACCGTCACATAGATGATGTGTCCCGATTTGACTTTCTCGCCTGGAGTCGGACTTTGTTCAAGAATGCAGTCGGGCGGCAGCGTCTTCACGTAGCCCGTATCTGAGACCACGATTTGCAGTCCGCGCTCGCTGAGCAAGTGCTCTGCATCGGCATATTTCTTGTGTCTTATGTCGGGCACACTGATGGCTTCGCCGTGGTGAGTGTATAGGTCGATGCCGAATTTCACGCCTGCGCACACCACTACCACTACCGCTATCATGGCGGCAATGTGCCCCCAGAGGTAGCGGCTCATCAGTTTGTTGAAGAATTCCTTGGATTCCATTCAGTGATATATCTATGTTTGCATGGTAGCGCAACCGCATGGCGAGAAGGTTTGTTCAAGGCTTTCGGTGGCGCTTCTATTTCGTGCAAAGATAATGGAAATAGGCTGAAGAACAAAATAAACGTATATCTATTTTTGTGCAAGCGTGGGGTTGCGCTTCGTGAGTGGCAGACTTACGGGGCGTAAGAGGCAGTGTTACGACTCGTTAAAGGCAGACTTGCGATGCGTAAGTCGTAGTTTAACGAGTCGTTAGTGGCGGTAGTACCATTGGTAGTCGTTGTTGAGGCGACATCTAAACCGCAAAAAGGCAGAAAGCTGCAACAGGTTATCCCGTTGCAGCTTTCTGCCTTAGTTTCTTTTATGAAGCAACTTTCGGATTATTTGCCGTGGTGCTCGTCAGAAACAGTTAACTTCTTGCGGCCATGTGCGCGGCGAGAAGCCAATACGCGGCGACCATTCTTTGTTGCCATTCTCTCGCGGAAGCCGTGCTTGTTCACTCTTCTTCTGTTGTGAGGCTGAAATGTTCTTTTCATTTTACTATATTGTTTATTTTGTTATTATTCACGCTTTTGGGCTGCAAAATTACTCATTCTTTTTTAAATAACCAAGAATTATAAGTTTTTTAGCCCCAAGTTTTATGCTTTTTTCCATATTTTCAGTAACTTTGCACCCATAAATACGTAAATAACAACATTATAACAATGATTAATTCACAAGAAATCAAAAAGGGAACATGTATCCGCCTTGACAATCAGGTGTGGGTATGTATTGACTTTCAGCACAGAAAGCCAGGTAAGGGAAACACCGTAATGAACACCAAGCTGAAGAACGTAAAGGACGGCCGCGTGCTCGAGCGCACCTTCCAGGTAGGCTTCAAGTTGGAAGACGTAGTGGTGGAACACCGTCCCTACCAGTATCTCTATGAAGACCCAACGGGCCGTATCTTCATGAACCAGGAGACTTTTGAGCAGATTCCTATTGCCAACGACCTCGTGATCGGTGGCGACTTCATGAAAGAAGGCGACGTAGTAGAGGTGGTTACCGACACCACTGACGGCACCATTCTCTATGCTGAAATGCCCGTGAAGACCAACCTTCGCATCACCCACAGTGAGCCAGGCATCAAGGGCGACACCGCTACCAATGCTACAAAGCCCGCTACGCTTGAGACTGGAGTAGAGGTTCGTGTTCCTCTTTTCATCAATGAGGGCGACCTTATCCAGGTGGATACTCGCGACGGATCCTACTTGAGCCGCGTAAAGGAATAATCCTGCGATAATTCATAATTCATAACTCGTGGTCTATAGGGCGCTTGTCCGTAGCCAAGGGTTATGAATTATTTGCTTTTACAACCGATATTAACCTGATCTTCCATGATGAGTTATGGATTATGAGTTACAAGTATTCTTTTATCATACCTGTCTATAACCGTCCCGATGAAGTCGACGAACTGCTTCAAAGTCTCACTTTGCAGACCCTCCGCGACTTCGAAGTGATTATTGTCGAGGACGGGTCGTCGGTGCCCTGCCGCACAGTGTGCGACCGCTACGAAGACAAACTCTCTATACATTATTATAATAAGCCCAATTCTGGACCCGGACAAAGCCGCAACTATGGTGCCGAACGTGCCCAGGGCGAATACCTCATCGTGCTCGATAGCGACGTGGTGCTACCCACAGGATACCTACAAGCAGTAGACGAAGAACTGTGTCGCGAGCCCTCCGATGCCTTCGGCGGCCCCGACCGCGCCCACGACTCGTTCACCGACACGCAGAAAGCCATCTCCTATTCCATGACCAGCTTCTTCACCACAGGCGGCATTCGCGGTGGCAAGAAGAAACTCGATAAGTTCTATCCACGGTCGTTCAACATGGGCATCAGGCGCGATGTCTACATGCAACTGGGCGGTTTCTCCCCCATGCGCTTCGGTGAAGACATCGATTTCAGCATACGCATCTTCAAGGCAGGCTGCCATTGCCGCCTCTTTCCCGAGGCTTGGGTGTGGCACAAACGGCGCACCGACTTCCGCAAATTCTACCGCCAAGTGTACAATAGTGGCATTGCCCGCATCAACCTCTATAAGAAATACCCCGAGTCGCTCAAGCTCGTCCATCTGCTACCCATGGTGTTCACCGTGGGCGTCTTCACACTTCTGTTGTTGCTATTGGCAGGCATCGTGACGCTGGCATGCGCTGCTTCGGCAGGCACCCTTGCCTGTGGAATCTACCTATGCATCGCGGGAGTAGCTCCGTTGGCGCTCTATTCGCTGCTGTTGCTCGTCGATAGTACCCTGCAAAACCACAGTTTGAAGATAGGAGCACTGAGCATACGTGCCGCCTTCACACAGTTGATGGGCTACGGACTGGGCTTCATCGAGTCGTGGTGGAAACGTTGCGTCAAGGGCAAGGACGAGTTTCAAGCCTTTGAAAAGACATTTTATAAATGACAAATGCCGTGTCGATGGTCGAAAAACTCAACATCAATCAGTGGGCGGCAGAAGACAGACCGCGCGAAAAAATGCTTCGGCTTGGTGCTGAGGCACTGTCGAGCGCCGAACTTCTCGCCATCCTCATCGGGTCAGGTTCTAATACCGAGAGTGCCGTCGACCTGATGAAACACGTGTTGGGCGACTGCGGAAACAACCTTAACCAACTTGGCAAGATGACCGTCTCCCAACTTACTGCCTATCACGGCGTAGGTGAGGCAAAGGCGGTGACCATCCTCGCTGCCTGCGAACTGGGCAAACGCCGTCAGCGTGAGCGCGCCATCGAACGTGCCAACCTCAATTCTGCCCCTGCCATCTATGACTATATGCACCCCCAAATGCAAGATCTCGATGTGGAAGAAGCATGGGTGCTCTATATGAACCAAAACTTTAAACTGCTGCGTGCCATGCGCTTGTCGCACGGCGGCATCACTGAGACGAGTGTCGATGTGCGCATCGTGATGAAGGAAGCCCTCCTTTCGGGAGCCACCATCTTGGCACTTTGTCACAACCACCCATCGGGTAACGTCCGCCCTAGCGGCGAAGACGACCGCATCACCCAACGTGTGCAGCAGGCGTGCGACATGATGCGCATCCACTTTCTCGACCATCTCGTCATCACCGACGGGCAATACTACTCCTATCGGGAGAGCGGAAAACTATAGAAACCAACATTTAAACGAACATAAAACTATGACGCAAGAAGAAAGAACCAAGATAGAAGAGCGCATCGTCGATGTGCTCAAGACCGTCTATGACCCCGAAATACCAGTCAACATCTACGACCTTGGACTCATCTACAAGGTGGATGTGAAGGACGATTCCACCGTCGACATCGACATGACCTTCACTGCACCATCGTGCCCGGCAGCCGATTTCATCCTGGAAGACGTGCGCCAGAAGGTCGATGCACTGGAGGGCGTGAAGAGCGCCAACGTGAATCTCGTCTTTGAACCCGTGTGGGACCAGAGCATGATGACCGAAGAGGCTCGTGTGGAACTGGGACTCGACTAAACGAAAGAATAAGCCTATGGTTTACAAGAACGTATATTTCCTGTCTGATGCCCACCTCGGCTCACTCGCCATCGAGCATAGCCGCACCCAAGAACGCCGCCTCGTGCGCTTCCTCGACAGCATCAAGCACAAGGCTGCAGCCGTCTATCTGCTCGGCGACATGTTTGATTTCTGGTATGAATACAAGACTGTGGTGCCCAAGGGCTACACACGCTTCCTCGGCAAACTGTCGGAACTGACCGACATGGGCGTAGAGGTGCACTACTTCACAGGCAATCACGACATCTGGGCATATAACTATCTCGCCACCGAATGTGGCGTGACGCTCCATACCAAACCCGAAACTGTGGAAATCTACGGCAAGGTGTTTTATCTGGCGCATGGTGATGGGCTGGGCGATACCGACCGCAATTTCAAGTTTATCCGTGGCGTTTTCCACAATCGTCTTTGCCAGCGACTCTTCAGTGCACTGCATCCTCGATGGGGCATGGCGTTCGGACTCACATGGGCGAAGAATAGCCGGCTGAAGCGTGCCGACGGCAAAGAACCGCCCTATATGGGTGAAGACCGCGAAGCACTGGTGCTATACACCAAGCGCTACATGAAGACGCACCCCGACATCGACTATTTCCTCTATGGTCACCGCCACATAGAACTCGACTTAGTGTTGTCGCGCAAATCGCGCATGATGATACTCGGCGACTGGATATGGCAGTTCACCTATGCCGTATTCGACGGCGAGCACATGTTCTTAGAGGAATATGTGGAGGGCGAAAGCAAGCCATAGTTTAATAAAGACTAATTCCACAAAGGATACATTCCATATGTATTATGTCCTTTGTGGAATTCTTTTTCTAATTCGTAATCTTGTTATATAAGACTTTCATCAATAGGGTATTCCCCTGTCTTATGTAGCTTTGCAATCAATAAGGCTCCTCAGTTGCCCAACACGATTAAAATCG
>CAVKQP010000068.1:0-9310 GCA_963658165.1 Clostridium sp. CAG:302
TTATATAATGACACTAAGGACACCATAGAGTGGCAAGATATTCCATCAATCAACTAACTCTGTAAATCAAAAGAGATGAAAAATAAGAAGATATATATGCTGAAGAATATCGTCCTGTCAGCCTTGCTGTTATGGAGTCTTTCCTCCTGTATCAACGATGATAGCGTAGAGGGAAACACCAGTTCCATCCCAACGCTAAAGATTACAGGAAGTGATGACACTTCTATGCCCACCTACAATTTCGACTTGGGTGAAGACATCGTCATCACCCCAGAGTTTTCCTATAGCGGTGACGAGTCTGACCTGACTTATTGTTGGCAAATGGGTACTTATATCAGTGGGTCGAAAGGAGAATTGAAAGAAGTGAGCACAGAGCGTAACCTTGATATAAATGTAAAAACTGGTGGTACCTACTATTTCCATTATACCGTCACTGACGGAAAGGTGGGACAGAGCATCGACTACAAGGTGAACCTCAACCGCACGTTTGAGAATGGCTACTTGCTAACGTCATTTGATGCTGACGGCAAGGGAAACCTGACCTTCATCAAGATACCAACCACAGAAGAAATCGCCGCAGGCAAAGAGATTGTTCCTGTGGAGCACTGTGTGGAGCTGATGAATGAAGGTTTCTCAGAGGCAAATTTGGTGAAGGCTGTCAGTGGAACAGCCTATCTTTGGGACGGTAAGACGCAATCCGTACTGAAGCGCATTCTCGTGTCTACCACGGATCGTTGTTATTTCTTGGAGCCCAACAACTTCACTATACTCACCGAAATGAAGTATACGGACATCTATCCAGACTTCAACGCATCAGAGTTTATACCACAGCCAGATACCTACGATCCGTTTGCTTATGACAAAAACATGAAGAAGTTCACACATCTCAATCTGAAATACATGTTCCCCTATGAGGCAAGTACTTTCAAGGGATGCGAGCCAGAAGACATCATTCTATTCAAATACCTCACTTATGGGTCTGAAACATCACGCACCTTCTGTGTGAACTACTCTACTAACAAGGTTGCCTTTTATAGTGCCTATGCACCGTATTTCGGTTATTCCTATTTCCCTGATACAGGCAATCTGCTTGACGGACAAACCCTCATCACCGTGTTCGGAAATGGAGATGGCAGCGCCATTTACGTTCTGGCAAAGAATAACACCACAGGCGACATCAACCTATGGACAAGTGGCGATAATAGCTACTACTATATCGACGAAAATGAATTCACTGGTCAGAGTCTGACCCCAACAGCAGAAACTGCAGTGCCAGGCAAAGGTGCACGTTTCGTGTATTCGCCTACCTATGATCGCTATTACTATAACATTAGCAATAGCATCTACGTGTACTTGGGTAGCAACAAGTTCACCTTGCCTACGAAGGATCAGTATGCCATCCGTTATGGTTCAGACGAGGAGGTGACCTTTATGGATGTGAATTTATCTACGAATGAACTCTATGTAGCCACCTACAACAAGACCACCAAGCGAGGCAGCTTCTACATCTACGACTGCAAGGATGTGCGCACCGACAACAGTGCCGCCGTGCAACCAAAGAAGTCATACAAGGACTGCTGTGGCAAGATCACCTATCTGATGTATAAGCCCAGCATTCAGAACAAGTAAGAAAACGAAATAGCGCAAATAAAGAAAACGCAATAGGCTTCATGAACAATGAATCCTATTGCGTTTTCTTGTTTACCTTAGAAAGCACCACCCGCATCTTCACCATCGCCGTCGTCGCCAGGGTTGATGTTTATATCGACATTGTCGCCTACATCTCCAGGAAGTTCGTTGTCATAGAATGGTGTGGAAGAGGTCATGACTATCCCACAGATATTCATACTGATCACCTGTACACTTGGCGCTATATATATTTTCTTATTCATATTCTTCTCTTCAAGAGCGAAACCAAGAAGTCTTTATTATTTTACTACTTTCTTACCTTTTATTATATATACACCCTGCGGCAAGGCATTGAGATCGGTGCCCATATAAATGCCGTTGACAGAATAGATAGCCTCTGATGGCGCAGCTGAGGGGTCTGCCTCAGTCTCGTTAATGGCAGTATAAACATCATCGTCTAATAAGATGGAAACACGGGCATTATCTCCCGAACTCACCTTAAAGTATGCACGCAATCCCTTCATCGTCGTGTTGGCCTTTGCCAATTTCAGATGACCATCGCTGCCTAAGAAATAGACCGTACGGGTATTGTCTATCGTCATGGGGTTGTAGGTGCCTACGAAGTCATAGCCGCCAGCATACTCAGGATATACAGCCTTTATTCTCACGTAATCGAATATGGGGTTTACTATATCTTCAGTAGGCTTGACCAAATATGCCTGACCCGCCGTCATGGCCTCCACACGTTTGTAACTGATGCAGTTGCCACTGATATCTTTTACACCAAGAACCGTCGTCCCCTTGAGCGGCGACTGGTCTATGGTAACATCGAACGGCACACAGAAGGTGTTCCAAGCGCCACCCACAAGCGTACGCGTAAGGTGCGCATTGACACGCCTGAGGTTGTAGAATTCTATGGTGTCGTTATTGTTGGTACTCTCAGACAGTTCTATATCTGGAGTGAAGAAATCGTCAAAGTAGGTTATTACATCCTTTGTGGGAGCATCTTCGTTCTTCGGCTGCAGGTAGGATGTAAACGGAACAATGCCTATGGTATCGGTGGCAGAAACCACGTTCCAACAAGCCTTGCCGTTCATGACCATAAGCCGCTGGTCGGCAGCTGAAGCTGCCGATACTGCACAGAGTGCACCGAACGAGGTGTAACCAGCACCGTTAACCTGCGGCAGGCGCACAGGGGTTGCCTCTATGGCGGTCTCGCTATCGATGTTGAATCCCTTGAAGTCGTCATCTACCTTGATTACATAAGGTTGGTTCACCTGAATGGTGTCCACCTGTCCAAAACGAATCTCATTATAGTGGCCATCCTCAAACTGGTATGCCCTCAGACCCTCGGGCACACGACAGGTGAATGGCAGGGTGAGTGTGGTGACGCTATCAGCATCAAAGGTATGACTAAAAGTGACCGACTGGGCAGTGAATGCCTTGGGTACATCATACTCATGAGTGTCGGTGAGGTTGTATTGAGCGCACTGCAAGGCATTGCCGCTACCGTAGACAACATTATCCTTGTCCGATTCGCCAAATGAGGTAGGCACATAGACTACCGCCTTGTCACTGACACCAAGGTCACCATTATAGCCACTGAGCGAGTCGCACAGGCTGATGTCGAGCCAATGGAGAGCAAGGTTATTCGCGAAAGCATCGGACTCAACCGCCTTGACAGTGGCAGGCAGAGAAAGCCGTTGCAGACTTGGCAGGTGGCTGAAGTCGGCTACATGGACAGAGTCGGCAGCCGTACTACTGAGTACGCTCAGGTCGGTCACGTTCTCGCAATACTTCCTAAAGAGACGCTTAAATGATGTTACCTGTGCAAGATCGTCATTGGTGACAATGGCATTGCGCCCAAGAGCACGGAAGGTCTTGTCGCCATCGAAAGCCACAGAGATGGCATTGGCATGCGACGTGTACTCCGTGTCGGAAGTGTAGTCGGCAATCAGTTCCTTGGGAACATAGAAATGGTCAACCTTTAACACATCGCCTTCAAACGTCGGGTCGGTGAACGCATCGCCGTGGAGCTTTGGTTTCGACTTGCAGAGCATCACTATGGTCTTGAGGTTGTTGCACTCTCCGAGAGCATCATTGTCGATGTAGGTCATATCTTCGCCCACTACAAGTTTCTTAAGAGAGTACATGTCGTAGCACGACTCATAGCCAAGTTCTGTGGCAGTGCGCGGAAGGATGAGCGTGGTTATGTTGTCGAGGGTACGGAACATCATGCGTGGAATCTTGTTGTCTGCCTCGACATACCGTTCCACATCATCCTCTATGTCAATACCATAGACCTTGGGGTTATAGGCAAAGACAATTTTCATGTCGCCTGCCACAATGTTGGCATCATAGAGATCCAAATATGACATGTTGGACAAATACACTCTGGCATTGTCGTTGCCGTCGCGTCCGCCGAGCAAACGGAGTACGGCAATATCCTCACCGCTGATAGGACCGTTGACCTTCAGCGCCTTGATGTGACCGTAATCGCCCGTGATGCCCTTTACGATCCGCACCACTTCCCTGTCGGGGTCATTGTTGCCATAATAGCGAAGATATCCGTTCTCCGATGTAACCTTCAGTCCAAGAGCAGCCGCCAAGGTGTTCGGTTCGGTGAGCGTCACCTCTATGAGGTTGTCAGTAGGGTCGCTGGCACCCACGACACGGATATGGTCGGCATACTGCGACCATGATGTGCGGTAGTTTTCCACCTTACTTTCCGGCACATAGACCACAAAGTCTTTGTCTATCGACTCGAAGGCGTCTGCGCCAATGGCAGGTATGAAGTCGCCCATGGCCCATATCGTGCGCAGCGAAGAACAGTTTTTGAACGCTCCTGACGTGATGGCAAGAAGATAGGCAGGCAACGTGATCTGCTCGAGAGCGCTCATATCGACAAACGAGCTATCGCGCAAGGAGAGTATCTTGGTACTGTATAGCTCATCAAAGGTCTTTATCTTGTCGTTGCCGTTCAGCCAACCCTTGACGTCTGATATGCCTATAACATCATAGGGTGTATGGATGTGCCGCCCGCTCATGACCTCAGCCAGAGCCTCATCGGCAAACAGGTTGGTGATGGTATCGGCATTGTTGTAGTAGGCTTCCTGCCCCATGTAGTACTTCCTTGCAGCTTCGGGAACGATGACAGCCTTAAGTGGGTTGCCATGCTTGTACCATGCCGTGGTCTCCGTGGTAGGCACATTCTTGCCCGACATTACTAGGTAATCGAGCGACAAGTCGTCATAGACAACATCTCCAGCAATTTGCGTCACACTGTCGCCCACGACAAGTGTCTTCAGATTAGCGCAATGCGAAATCGCATAGGTCTCTATCTTGGTCGCACTACGTGGCAAGATGAGTGTTTCCAATGCGTCGAGTTGGAAGAACATGCTTGTACTGATGCAGTTGTCCTCCTTGATGTAGTTGTTCTTCTGGAAAAGATTGGATATGGAAAGTTGTTCCAGCGAATAGTGTCGGTTATACTCGTAGCTGCTCGCCTTGATCTGCGCACCACAGAGGTCGAGATATTTCAGCCTGCCGGGGGTCACTTCGCCATCTTCCACATCGCGTCCGCCGAGGAAGCGCAGCACGCCTATATCGCGCCCGTCAAGAGGTCCGCTAATGCGCAGAGAGTCATATTGCGCATAGCCACCATCGAGCGTGATGTCTTCAGACGTTCCTGTCACATAGTTATATTTCAGTCCGAGCGAATCGGCAAGGGTGCCTGGCTCTGTAAGATGGATTACCTTAAGAGAACGCCGCTCGCTGATACCCCTAATCTTTCCTGCCTTTGCCAACCGCGTCCAATGTTCTTTATATTTGGCTACTGCACTGTCAGGCACATAGACAACGGCTTCGGGTTTGGCTATGATGGTAGAGAAGGTATAGTTATCGCCTTGTTTAAGATTCGGTGGCGTTTCACGTTCGAAGATGATTTCCTTGATGCCAGAATCCTTGAACACATAGTCACCGAGATAGTACACGCTCTTCGGGATGGTCACTTGGGTGAGTTTTGTACAGTCGTGGAAGACGTAATCGCCAATCTTCTTGATGGTACTAGGCAACTTGATGCTCTGCAGTTCGCTGCACAACTCGAACATGCGGTTGTAGAGCGTGTCCATACCGCACGATGCAAAGGCACGGAACTCATCGAAGGTCCTGATATATCGGTCGAAGCGGAATGTACCAAACACTTGCCAAGGCTTGACACCCGAAAGGTCTATATGGTCGGTAGTCTGGTTGGGAAGTGGAGACGCATAGGCATACTTCTTCAGTAACTCATAGATTCTATCGTCTTTCGGAGCAAAGAGACAAACCTGAAACTTGTCAGCATATTTGTTCCAACAAGTGTCTGCACGGAAGGCGGCTTCTTGGTCAATGTCCATCTTGATGTTTAGGTTGTCGCAACCATCGAACGCGCCTTTGCCCAAGCGTAGCGAGTCGGGAGAGATGCTCACCGAGTTGTTGGAGCCACTAGTTTTCCAGTATACTAGATACAGGTCGGTGAAGTTCTTGCAGTTGGCAAATGCCGAGTCGCAGATGTCAACGCTAAGGTCTGTATAAGCCTGCGCTATGTTGGAGTTGGTGTCCATAAAATGGAACGACTTGAGATTGTCGTTGCCCTTGAAAGCACACTTCTCTATCTGATCTACCTTATATGATGTAACGGTGCCAATATCGTTGACCAAGGTAGCTTGACCACTATTACTCTTGAGTTTCTCGTCGTTACCGCTCACCACGTTGAGGTGTTGAATGCTATGGTCGTTGATTTCCGACTGGAGCGGTGTGGTGTTGTTGTAATAGGCATATCCGTAGTTGATGTTCCCCTCGGTATATTTCACAGGATTGGCAGGCACGTCTACGGGTACGAAACGGCTAGCATAGTATGACCAGAAAGGGTCTTCAAGGAATTCGTCCAACACCTCACGCCCCACGAGTATCTGCAATTTTGTAGTATCGCATCCTGCAAAGAGGTTACGACCAGACAGCACAAAATTGTCTGGAGTGAGCGCTACCTTTCCACCCGAACGCTTGCTGGAGAGTACGAGGTCGATGGTTTGCAGGTTGGTGCATCCCTTAAAACATGAGTCGGGCAACACAAGCTGCATTGACGACAAAGACTGATGGGTGTCTGGACGGTCGTAGAACTCCACTTTCTGTAGGTTCGTCTTGTTGTGGAAGGCTCGACTGCCCACGGCGATGGTATGATAGTCATCAGAGCCTGTACCTATATCATTATATATGCGGGCGGTCTCCACATCGTCTCCCACATTACTGAGGTACATCTGCGGGATGTTGTTGCGTTGTTGGGTATAGAATGCACCAATGCCATTGCTACGACTTACGGTGGCACGTTTGCAAATGCGCTCTATACGATGCGACAGATAGTCAAGCCTACCCGCCATGGTTGTGCGGATATAATTATCAACGGTATAGTATGCCTGGTAGGACGTAGCTTCCCACACGGTACCCGCCAAAACACCTAAGAAGAGGTTGGGAATTGAGGAATACAAGGCGTAGTAATATCCGAATGATGCCACCTGACCTGCTACAAACGCCTGCATTTCGGTCGTAGACATACTTTTAGCATCAGCTTGGGCGGCAGCTTGATACTGCAGCGCTCCAATCTTTAGCAGGTTGAAAGCATAGGACAACTTGCTCGCTATCTGCCAAGCCGCCACAGCAGTCTTGTCAATTATACTTACGCCGAGCGTAGTTATAGACGTTGCGATGACATAGGCGGCATGCAGTCCTGTGTAGACATAAGACAACTGGAGGTCGGATATCGTCGAAGTAGGTATGGTGTTGAGCGAGTTGGCAGCGTAATCATAGGTAAGACCCTCCAGTGTTTTGGCAGATTTCACGGTGGGCAGATATTCCGACGCCACGATATACTTGACATACTGGCCCCAGTTGGCATCTGTTATGAAATCGTTGTAATAGTCAGGAGACACCACGATGCGGAAATCAGAACTAACCCCGTCGAACACATTCTCGCCAATGAATACCTCTGAGGGCTTGAGTGCGTAGTAGCGGTTGTCGTCGTCGGTCTGCAGATAATAGAGGTTGAGTTCCTTCAGATTCTTGCATCCCTGGAAAGCGCCACTAGGGATGAAGAGCGATATCATGGTGTTGGCATTGCTGACATTGCTGGCGCAATCTTCAAACACAACCTTCTTAATACACTCGTTGTTGCGGAAAGCAGTAGCGCTAACTGCGATGGTCTTGTAGTTATAGTATGTGCCAATGTCATTATAGAGGCGCAGTTCGCCATCTTTCTTGTTGATGGCATCGTTGTCTACACCACTGGCATACACATAGTAAATCGTATTGCTGTTGTCTGCATCGAGTACGTCGTCGGCTCTGAAGTTTCTGATTTGACTTACATAGGGTATCAGCACCGTCTTCATCTCGTCTGCGTTCTTGTTGGTGTAGTAGGTCTTGCCGTCGGAAGACATGTAGTAGGAGTAGTTTACACCGCCTTCGGTAAATGCCTTTATACTGAAGTCTGCCTCCACAAACAAGTCTTTATACTGGCTCCATGTGGAGTCTGTACGAAACTCGTCCATCATAGGTCCTGGTATGCGTATCTTAACATTGGGGCAACCATCGAACACGCCTTTGCCTATAGGCATTTCTTTGGCATGGATAGAGGTGTAGTGTTGCTTGTTCTTGCTAGAAGAGAGCACCACATCGAAGTATTTCAAATTCTTGCAGTTCTTGAATGCCGAGTCGCCTATCGCTATACCCAAGTCATAATAAGAATAGCTAGCATCACTCATGATTTCTTCAAACACCACCTGCTTGATGTTGTCATTGTTCTTGAACGAACCGCCCAATATCCTAGTTGTGTTGTAATTGTAGGTCTCGCCTATGTCTTTATACACCTTCAGTACACCGCTCTTAGACTGTATCGTGCTATTGTCGCATCCTACCACCTGCACCATCTGCACGTTTGACGATGAGTTTTCTAGCGTCGCTTTCTTTTTAACGATCGAACCCGTAGCGTCGTGGTTGCGCTCATAGGCATACTGCACACCATCTTCGGTAAAGTCTACATCCTTGCGCATCGTTGTAGTAGATACAAAATGCTCCTTATACTGCCCCCATACGGGGTCGTTGCAGAAGTCGGCATAAAGGTCGGTATCTATGTAAACCTTGGCTTGAGGACAGTTACGGAATAGGTTGTTGCCTACAGGATATACATCTGAAGGACGGAGCATCATGACGTGGTCTTTACCAGCATATACGGTATAGCGCATGTATATTGCCTCAAAATTAGAATCTAATGCCCCGTCACAGATACCCGTGTGTATCCATTTGCTTGCCTCTGTACCAGCTATGTTGCTGATACAGTCTATGAAGTCTATGCTCTTTGCTCCTTGCAGACTCTGGATGCTATCGGTGGCATAGTCATACTTAGTGCCTATGTCGTAGACTACATGGTGCAGGCTTTTCGATTTGTCTGCAACGCCTGTCACCATGACACTCTCTATATTGTTGCTGATGTTTCCGTTTTTTTCGTATACCAGTCCGCCTTCAGTGTAACGGGTAAAAGTTCCTGCATTCTTGCTACCGTTCTTTCCCCAGATAAGTCCAGAGTTGGTCTTGCCGCTAGTAACATGCACTGTAACTTGACCATTTGCTTGGTTACAATAGCAGTCTACTGCGG
>CAVKQP010000069.1:0-9221 GCA_963658165.1 Clostridium sp. CAG:302
CTTTTATTCATTATTTATACATTTTATTATTGTATTCATAAAGATTTGATTACCTTTGCACGTGCAAAGTTAGGAAAAATGGCACAAATGTGACCATCACACGTGTTAATTATTGCTATCTATAAATATTATCATTAATAAGAAAATGAAGAAAAGAAACGTTTTTCGCGCCGTGGCTATGGTAGCTTTTGCCACAGTTGCCATGACTTCATGCAACAAGCAGAATCCTCAGGTCGACGAGAAGCCCGCAACGGCAGCACAAGCTGCAGGCGATGCTAAGTTTGCATATGTAGAGGTAGACTCTATCATGTCGCAGTATAAGTTCTGTAAAGACTATTCTCTCATCCTTCAGAAGAAGGGACAGAACATCCAGAATACACTTGGCCAAAAGGACGCCAACCTGCGTCAGGCTGCAGCTAAGTTCCAGCAAGACATTCAAGCCAATAAGTATACGCGTGAACAGGCTGAGGCTGTCAATGCCAATTTGCAGAAGCAGAATGCTGATCTTCAGACTTTGAACCAGCGTTTGAGCAATGAGTTCCAGACCGAAACAGCTAAGTATAATAAGGCTTTGAGCGACAGCATCCACAACTATTTGGCTCGTTACAATAAGGATAAGAAATATGCTATGATCTTTGCAAAGCAGGGCGACAACATCTTGTGCGCAGACAAGGCATACGATATCACTAACGAAGTGATTGCAGGGCTGAACAAGGCTTATAAGCCCGCAACTACGAAGTAGACTTTTATACCTTTATATATTAAGGCGGCAGAATCATTCTTAGGGAATGTATTCTGCCGCCTTTTTGTCTTTGTCTCTTTGAGGGAGCTGATGCGTGTTTCTCGGTAGGCTTGCGAGGACACGTCACCGCAGTTATAAGGTGAGGTGGAAAAAGTCTTTTTTATTTTGTAGTATATGGGATTTGCACTAACTTTGCGCTTCGACAAAATAAAAAGGAAAACGAAATGGAAAAATTATATCCCTTGTTGTTTCAGCCTAACTTGCACACTGTGGTGTGGGGAGGCAACCGCATTTGCGGTTACAAAGGGCTGGATGAACAATTGGATCATATCGGCGAGAGTTGGGAAGTGAGTGCTGTTCCTACAAGTAAAAGCATTGTCAAAAATGGCTACTGGGCTGGACGCGACTTGGTATCGGTCATCGATGAGGCTCCGCAAGCGATATTGGGCGAGTCGGTGGCAGCACAATACGATGGCAAGATGCCATTGTTGATTAAGTTTATCGATTCTGCAAGCCCCCTTAGCATTCAGGTGCACCCTAACGACGAAATGGCTCAGCGTGAACACGGGAAGTCGGGCAAGACAGAAATGTGGTATGTTCTCGATGCGGAACCAGGCAGCTTTCTCTATGCAGGATTTAAAGAAGAAATCACTCCCGACGAGTATAAGCGACGCGTGGCGGACGGAACGATTACCGATGTACTGGCGAAGCACGAGGTGAAACGAGGCGATGTCTTTTATCTTCCTGCCGGCAGGGTGCACGCCATCGGCGGTGGCATACTCCTCACCGAGGTGCAGCAGTCGTCCGATGTGACCTATCGCATCTATGACTATAACCGTCCTGGACTCGACGGCAAGCCACGCGAGCTGCATACTGAATTGGCTGCACGGGCGCTTAATTTCCATGTGGAGGAAGAATACCGCACCATTTATCGCGACGAAACCAATGCCGCCAATCTGGTGATCGACTCACCTTATTTCAGCGTTCGTGTGACTAACGTGACGCATCCGTTCCACCGCAACCTGTTGAAATACGATAGCTTTATTGTCAGTGTGTGTGTGAAAGGCGATTGCAAGATTAAAATCCGATCCACGGGCGACGAGATCACCCTCCGTGAGGGCAATAGTTGTCTCATTCCGGCTGCCATAGCCGATTACGATGTCATACCGCTCCATGGCGCATCAAACATATTGGATGCCTTCATCGACAACAAAAAGAGAAGTGTTGGCCACATGATCACACGCTTCTTCCACTTGTCGAGCAAATAGCAAAGGTTTTTATCCTACAAAGCCCCGTATAGAATGACACGCTATACGGGACTTTTGCATGATATTGTGGTGCTTAGAGACCTTTCATAGTCAGCGAGATGCGGTTGCGCTTTGTGTCTACACCAATGACACGCACCCTGACATGCTGTTGCAGTTTGACCACTTGCGTTGGGTCAGACACGTAGCGGTCTGCCAATTGGGAGATGTGTACGAGTCCGTCTTGATGCACCCCGATGTCGACAAATGCGCCGAAGTTGGTGATGTTGGTTACGATGCCGGGCAACTCCATCCCCTCGCGCAGGTCTTCGGGAGTGTGCACGCTGTCGTCAAACTGAAACACTTCTATCTGCTCGCGAGGATCGCGACCGGGTTTTTCCAGTTCTTTCATGATGTCGGTCAGCGTAGGTAAGCCCACCTCTGCGGTGACATAACGTTTCAAGTCTATTTGTTTTTGTTTCGACTTGTCTGCCACCAGTTCTTTGACGGAGCACCCTTGGTCTTTCGCCATTTGCTCCACGATGGCATAGCTCTCGGGGTGCACACCACTGTTGTCGAGTGGGTTGCGTGCATCGGGAATGCGGAGAAAGCCTGCGCACTGTAGGAAAGCAGACGGACCAAGCCGCGGCACTTTCTTCAGTTGTGTGCGGGAAGCGAAGGGTCCATGCTCCTTTCTATACTCCACAATGTTTTTGGCGAGGGTAGGGCCGAGGCCACTCACGTAGGTGAGCAAGTGCTGACTTGCCGTGTTCAAGTTCACTCCGACCGAGTTTACACAGAACTCTACGGTTTGGTCAAGACTCTTTTTCAACTTCGAAGGGTCCACGTCGTGCTGATATTGTCCCACGCCGATGCTCTTCGGATCTATCTTTACCAACTCGGCAAGCGGGTCCATCAGTCGTCTGCCTATGGACACTGCACCGCGCACGGTAACGTCTTCATTGGGGAATTCCTCACGTGCCGTCTTTGAAGCAGAGTAGATAGACGCTCCGTCCTCGCTCACTGTGAATATCTGAACCTCATGGTCGAAATGTAGTGAACGTATGAATGCGTCCGTTTCACGACTCGCCGTACCGTTGCCAATGGCGATGGCTTCCACCTGAAAGTGCTTCACCATCCGCAGCATGGCTTGCTCTGCCTGTGCCTTGTTCGGCTTGGGCGGATGCGGAAAGATGGCTTCGTGGTGTAGTAGCGAACCTTGTGCATCGAGGCATACCACCTTGCAGCCTGTGCGAAATCCTGGGTCTACGCCCATCACGCGCTTTTGTCCGAGAGGGGCAGAGAGCAAGAGCTGACGCAGATTTTCGGCAAACACGTTGATGGCCTCGTCGTCTGCTTTCTCCTTACTGAGCGCTGCAAACTCGTTTTCTATGCTTGGCTTGAGCAATCGCTTGTAGGCATCTTCAACGGCATCGCCCACGATGGTTCCGCAAGAATTGTGATTACGCACATATTTGCGCCTCAGGCGCTCACTCGTAGTCTCATCGTCGGGCGCGATGCTCACACGGAGCACACCTTCGTTCTCACCTCTTCTAATGGCGAGCAAGCGGTGGGAAGAACAGCGACGGAGGGGTTCTGAAAAGTCGAAATAGTCGGAAAACTTGGCGGCTTTCTCCGTGTCGGCTTGCGCTTTCACCACTTTGGCAGTGATGACGGCCTCGCGTTTGAAGGCGCTGCGCACTTGGTTTCGGCTTTGTTCATCCTCGCTCACCATCTCAGCAATGATGTCTTGTGCTCCTTTGATGGCTTTTTCGGCATCTTTCACTTGGTCTTTTACAAATCGCTTGGCAGCGTTGTAGGGGTCAGCCTCACGCTGCATCAAGAGGATGGTAGCCAAGGGCTCAAGTCCTTGTTCGCGTGCCGCTTGGGCGCGGGTGCGTCGTTTGGGCTTGAATGGCAGGTAGATGTCCTCCAGTTCTGTGGCGTCCCAACACGCTTCGATGCGCTTTTTTAAGGCGTCGGTCAACTTTCCTTGCGCTTCTATCGTGGTGATTATCGTCTCCTTGCGCTTTGCCATCTCCTTCATTTTGTCGTTCTTGTCGCTGATGGCAGCTATCTGAACCTCATCGAGTCCGCCTGTTCGTTCCTTGCGGTAGCGGCTGATAAAAGGGATGGTACATCCTTCTTCGAGAAGTTGCAGCGTATTTTCCACGCTCTTTGCCGACAACGACAGTTCGCGTGAGATCATGTCTGTGAATGCGTTCATGCTCATTTCTTTGATTTCTAAATGGGACGCTAAGTTACTACATTCCGCTCTACTGACCAAGCATAGCTGCATTTATTAATGACAGATGCGACTTATTCCAATATTAATTCGTAATTTTGCAGCCATTAAAAACAACATAAAAATGGGAATTGTAATAGGTATAGACGTAGGTATCAGCACCACAAAGATAGTAGGCATCCGCGATGGCAAGGTGATTTCTCCCATCCGAATCAAAGCCACCGACCCTGTGACCTCTCTTTATGGAGCATTTGGAAAATACTTATATGCCAATAAAATACAACTTGATGACGTAGAACACGTGATGCTCACAGGCGTGGGCAGTGCATATGTCGACAAGGCAATTTATGGTTTACCCACAGACAAAGCCGAAGAGTTTATGGCCAATGGCTTGGGGGCACGCTTTGTGTCGAAGAAAGACCACATGATTGTGGTCAGCATCGGCACGGGTACGTCGCTCGTAAAATGCGATGGCGAAGTAATAGAACACATTGGCGGTTTGGGCATTGGTGGCGGTACGTTGCAAGGATTGGCACGACTGCTACTCAATACCGACGACATCCAGCAGGTTTCCAACCTCGCTATGCATGGCGACATCTCCAATATCAACCTGCTAATTGGCGACATCAGTGCCCGTCCGCTCCCCGGATTGCCCATGCATGCCGTGGCTTCACTCTACGGAAAGGCTAAGAACAATGCCTCAGATGAGGATCTTGCGGTCGGTTTGATATGGATGGTGTTGCAGTCTGTGGGCTCAGCGTCTATCCTGTCTTCGCTTGGCAGTGACATTCGCGACTTCGTGCTCATTGGCAATCTCACCCTGTTGCCGCAGTGCCGCATGGTCTTTCCTGCGATGGAAGAGTTGTATAAGGTGCATTTCACCATTCCGAAATACTCTGAATTCTGCACCGCTATTGGTGCAGCATTGAACTATACTGCCACAAACAAGGAAGGATAACGTTTCGTAATCAACGGGGTAGAGTTTCTCTGCAATCCTTTTGTGGATGGGAAACTCATTCCTTGAACATCACAAGATTCTGATAAAAACAAATGATTTCAGTAGAAGGACTAAAGGTAGAGTTCGGTGTGAAACCGCTCTTTAGTGATGTAAGCTATGTCATCAATGACCACGACCGGGTGGCACTGGTGGGCAAAAATGGTGCGGGAAAGTCGACCATGTTGAAGATATTGTGCGGCATTCAGCACCCGACCGCTGGTACTGTGGCTGTTCCACAGGGTACCACCATAGGCTACTTGCCTCAGGTGATGAAGTTGCAGGACGATACCACCGTGCGAGAAGAGGCACGCAAGGCGTTTGCCGACAACACACGCATGAAGGAACGCATTGATGCCATGAACCAAGAATTGGCTGAGCGCACCGACTACGAGAGCGAAAGCTATCTGCAACTGGTGGAGAAGTTTACCCAGGAACACGATCGCTACATGATGCTAGGAGGCGAAAACTATGAAGCGGAGATAGAACGCACGCTCACAGGTCTAGGTTTTGAGAAGGATGACTTTGACCGCCCTACCTCAGAATTCAGTGGTGGATGGCGCATGCGCATCGAACTAGCGAAGATTCTCTTGCGCCGTCCCGATGTGCTACTGCTCGATGAGCCGACCAACCACCTTGATATTGAGAGTATCCAATGGCTCGAACAGTTTCTCGCTCAGAGCGCCAAAGCAGTGGTGCTCGTCAGTCACGACCGTGCTTTCATCAACAATGTGACCAACCGAACGTTAGAGATATCTTGCTCAAAGGTGATTGACTATCGGGTGAAGTACGACGAATACATCAAGCTACGTGCTGAGCGGCGCGAACAACAACTGCGTGCCTACGAGAACCAACAAAAGGAAATCGCCGACATGAAGGACTTTATCGAGCGCTTCCGATACAAACCCACCAAAGCTGTACAGGTGCAGAGCCGCATCAAACAGTTGGAGAAAATTGTGCCTATCGAGATCGACGAAGTGGACACCTCTGCCATGCACCTCAAGTTTCCTCCTTGTTTGCGCAGTGGAGACTATCCCGTCATCTGCGATGAAGTGCGCAAGGACTATGGCGATCACACCGTGTTCTCCAATGTGAACTTGACGATAAAGCGAGGCGAGAAGGTGGCGTTCGTGGGTAAGAATGGCGAAGGAAAGTCTACGCTTGTGAAATGTATCATGGGCGAGATACCCTATTCGGGTGTACTGAAGATAGGTCACAATGTGCAGATAGGCTATTTCGCACAAAACCAGGCGCAGTTGCTCGATGAAAACCTGACGGTCTTCGAGACTATCGACAATGTGGCTAAAGGTGAGATACGACTCAAAATCAAGAACATATTGGGCGCTTTCATGTTCGGCGGAGAGGCTTCCGACAAGAAGGTGAAGGTGCTTAGCGGCGGCGAACGCAGTCGTCTGGCAATGATTAAGTTGCTGCTTGAGCCCGTCAATTTGCTCATCCTCGACGAGCCGACCAACCACCTCGACATGCCCAGCAAGGATGTGCTCAAGGAAGCCATCCGTGCTTTCGATGGCACAGCCATCGTGGTAAGCCACGACCGAGAGTTCTTAGACGGACTGGTCACTAAGGTTTACGAGTTTGGAGGCGGCAAGGTACGTGAACATTTGGGCGGTATCTATGAGTTCCTGCGTGCCCACAACATGGAAAATCTCAACGAGTTGGGTGGCCGTGGCATCAATGCCGCACAGCCTACAATGCCCGAAGGCAACAAGTCTGCCGCCGTGGACGACAAGCCCAACAAGCAGAGCTATGCCGAGCACAAGGAACAACAGAAGAAGATAAAGAAGGCTGAGCGTGCCGTGGCAGAGTCGGAGAAGAAAATCGAACAGATGGAAACACGCTTGAAAGAACTCGACTCCATACTCTGTACACCCGAAAATGCATCCAACATGGAACTGATTACCGAATACACTTCGACCAAGAAAGTGCTCGACGAAGAGGTGGAGAAATGGGAAAAGTTGTCCGAAGCGTTGGACGCACTCCAACAATAATATAAACCAAAACACAATAAAATCATTAAGAAATGAAGATGAAAAGCATTATCCCGATGGTGGCTATGGCCGCTATGCCACTCTGCGGTGTGGCACAAACGTTGGGCTCGGGACTTCATAGTTCCGATTTAGACAAGACGGCGAAGCCGGGCGAAGACTTCTATCAGTATGCTTGCGGTGGATGGATGAAATCCCATCCGTTGCCTGCAGCCTATTCCCGTTACGGCAGTTTCGACCGTTTGGCAGAAAGCAACAATGTGCGCATCAATGGCATCCTTTCCGATTTGCTCAAAGGAAGCTACGAAAAAGGCACCGTAGAACAGAAATTGAGCGATTACTACAAGCTCGCCATGGACTCCGTGCGCCGCAACAAAGAGGGCGTAAAACCGCTGCTCCCGTTGCTCAAGGAAATGGACAAGGCCAAAGACGTGAAGGCTTTGCGGGCGTTGCAACTGAAGTATGCTTCTGAAGGCTATGGCATTCCGATGGGAATGTATTTCGATGCAGACCAGAAGAATGCCAGTCAGAACATTCTCAACGTGTTTCAAGGCGGCATCACACTCGGTCAGAAGGAATACTATTTAGACAACGATGAGGCTACCAAGACAATCCGTGAGGCATACAAAAAGCACATTGTGCGTATGTTTGGTCTATTCGGCTACAAGCAGAAAGTGGCAGAACAAAAGATGCAGCACATTCTTGACGTGGAGACCGCACTTGCTAAGGTGAGCAAGAACCGCACCGAACTTCGTGATGTGGAGGCCAACTACAACAAGATGACCCTTGCTCAGTTCAAGCAGAACTATCCAAGTATCGACCTCGAAGCCATCTGTTTGGCACAACAAATCAAGGCTGCCGACATTCAGCAGTTGGTCGTTGGACAACCCTCATTCCTCGAGGGAGCCAACCGATATTTCTCTACCATCTCTGCCGATGCGCTGCGTGACTATATGGAATGGGACGCTATCTGCTCTTCTGCCAACTATTTGAGCGATGAAGTAGAGGCTGCTAACTTCGATTTCTTCGGTAAGACAATGCGCGGCAGAAAGGAGAATTTCCCTCGTTGGAAGCGCGCTACCAACCTCGTAGAGGGACAGATGGGTGAAGCTCTCGGCAGAATCTTTGTGAAGCAGTTCTTCCCCCCAGAGGCTAAAGCACGTATGGAGAAACTGGTGAAGAACCTTCAGACATCGCTTGCCGAGCGCATTCAGGCACAGACGTGGATGAGTGACACCACCAAGGCTGCCGCTCTTGACAAGTTGAACCACTTCTATGTGAAGATTGGATACCCCAATAAGTGGACCGATTTGAGCAAGTTGGTCATCGACCCCAGCAAGTCTTTCTATGAGAACGTGATAGCTTGCCGCCGTTTCTGGAACGCCCACGAAATAGAGAAGAAGGCTGGTAAGCCAGTGGACAAGGACGAATGGCAGATGACACCCCAAACGGTGAATGCCTATTACAACCCCACTACCAATGAGATATGCTTCCCTGCCGGTATCCTCCAAAAACCTTTCTTCGATATGGAAGCCGACGATGCGTTCAACTATGGTGCCATCGGTGTGGTGATAGGTCATGAGATGACTCACGGATTTGACGATCAGGGACGCAATTACGACAAGGATGGAAACATGCGCGACTGGTGGACGGCTGCCGATGCCGCCAACTTCAATGAACGTGCAGGCAAATATGCCCAGTTCTTCTCAGCCATTAAGGTGCTGCCCGATCTCAATGCTAATGGCAATCTCACCCTCGGTGAGAACCTTGCAGACCATGGCGGTCTCATGGTGTCATACCATGCTTACAAGAATGCCACCCGCAATAACCCATTGTCAGAGAAAGACGGCTTCACTCCAGACCAGCGTTTCTTCCTCGCCTACGCGGGCGTTTGGGCAGGAAACATCACTGACCAAGAGATTAGAAACCTCACCAAGAGTGATCCTCACTCACTCGGCAAATGGCGCGTAGACGGCGCACTGCCCCACAT
>CAVKQP010000070.1:0-9215 GCA_963658165.1 Clostridium sp. CAG:302
GCACATAGTCGAGCACTTCTTCTACGGTCTCTCCGTCAATGATCTGGTCGATGTGGTAATTGCCGTCCTTCACACTAATGTGTACGGCGTTAGTGTCGCCAAAGAGATTGTGCATATCACCGAGAATCTCCTGATAGGCACCCACGAGAAACACGCCGAGGTAATAAGGCTCGTTCTTGCGAAGGGCATGCACGGGAAGGATGTGCGAGATGTTTTGGTTGGTCACGAAATTGGCTATCTTTCCATCGCTGTCGCAGGTGATGTCCTGGATAGTTGCCGTCCGCGTGGGACGCTCGTTGAGACGCTGGATGGGCATGATGGGAAACAGTTGGTCGATAGCCCACGAGTCGGGCAACGACTGGAACAGCGAGAAGTTGCAGAAGTATTTGTCTGCCAAAAGTTTGTCTAGTCCACGCAATTCGTCGGGAGTATGCTTCAAGCTCTTGGCTAGTGTGTTCACCTCGCGGCACACGCTCCAATACATACTTTCTATTTCCGCGCGCGTCTGTAAGTCGACCATGCCGTGGTTGAACAGGTCGAGAGCCTCCTCACGTATCTGTTCTGCATCGTGCCAGTCCTCCATCATGGTGCGTGGGTTCAGGTTGTCCCAAATCTCATAGAGGTCTTTCACGAGTTTGTGGGCATCGGGTGCAGGTTCAAACGCCTCTGGCATCTGCGGTTGCGACGCCGTCTCAAGCACGTCGATGACGAGCACAGAGTGGTGGGCGGAGAGTGAGCGTCCGCTTTCAGTAATCAGATTGGGATGAGGAATGTTGTTGCGGTTGGCTGCATCGACAAACGTGTAGATGCAGTCGTTCACATACTCCTGTATGGAGTAGTTCACCGAGCTCTCGCTGCTACTCGATCGGGTGCCGTCGTAGTCTACGCCCAGTCCGCCGCCACAGTCTACGAAGTCTACGTTGTAGCCCATCTTGTGGAGTTGTATGTAGAACTGTGAGGCTTCACGGAGGGCAGCCTGTATGCGTCTGATTTTGGTAACTTGACTACCTATGTGGAAATGGATGAGGCGCACGCAGTCGTGCATGCCCTTTTCATCGAGACTTTGCAAGGCTTGGAGCAGTTCGCTACTGGTCAGTCCGAACTTGCTGGCGTCGCCACCGCTTTCTTCCCATTTGCCCGAGCCCGACGAGGCGAGTTTGATACGGATGCCTATGTTGGGTTTTACACCGAGCTTCTTGGAGGCTTTGGCGATGATATCGATTTCGTTGAGCTTCTCTACAACAATGAAGATGCGCTTACCCATCTTCTGGGCAAGCAGTGCCAGCTCTATATAACTCTGATCCTTATATCCGTTGCAGACAATGAGCGAGTCGCTTTGGCACTGCACCGCGATGACAGCATGGAGTTCGGGCTTGGAGCCAGCCTCAAGACCAAGGTTAAACTTCTTGCCGTGGCTGATTATCTCCTCTACCACGGGCTGCATCTGGTTTACCTTGATGGGGTAGATGACGAAGTTTTGGGCTTTGTAATCGTATTCCTTGGCTGCCTTTTGGAAACAACTGGCGGTCTTCTCGATGCGATTGTCGAGGATGTCGGGGAAACGGAGCAACACTGGCGGAGTAACATCGCGCAGTGACAACTCGTCCATGATGTCGCGTAAGTCTATTCGGGTGTCGTCTTTGCAGGGTGTCACATAGACATCGCCCTTGTCGTTGACACTAAAATAGGAAGTGCCCCAACCATTGATGTTGTAGAGTTCCTTCGAATCTTCGATGGTCCATTTCTTCATTTTCTTCTGTTTGTGTTATTTCGGTGGTTTGATATGCAACAAGTTGACGACACCCTCCACCGACAGGTGAATCTTGTCGTAGTTCTCCATGAGGTTCACGTCGAGGGTGTGCTTTGCCTTGGTATAATAAATCTCTCTCTCTTTAAGCTGTTGCTTGATAAAAATCTTCACCTCGTCTGGTGTCTTGTTGAGCAACAAAGGTCTCACGGTCTTGCCCATCTTCAGGTGGTCGTAGAGCACCTCGGGCGTGGCTTTCAAGTAGACCGTTTCGCCCTGTTCGTTCATGTAGTCCATGTTGTCGAAGAAACATGGTGTGCCGCCGCCGCAACTGACAACGACGTTTTCGAATTCTGCCACTTCGTGGAGCATGTTGCGTTCGATTTGTCGGAAGCCTTCTTCACCCGACTGCTGGAATATCTGTGCCACCGTCTTGTGCATGCGGCTTTCGATATACCAGTCCAAATCGTAGAACTGTAGGCCGAGCTCTCGTGCAAGAGCCTTGCCTACAGTTGTCTTTCCCGCTCCCATATAGCCTATGAGAATGATTCTGTTCATTTCTTTTTCTGTGGTGTGTTCACAATTTCCATGCACTGTTCGAAGGTCAGTTCTGCTGCCTTGTCGTGCAGGGTCTTGGGCATGCGATAGTTTTTGCCATCGTAGGCGATGTAGGGGCCATAGCGCCCGTTGAGCACTTCGAGCTTGCTATCCTCATCAAAGGTCTTGATGTGGCGTTGCTTTTCCTGTGCGCGCTTCTGCTCAATCAGGCTGATGGCGGTGTCGAGAGTCGTGGTCAATGGGTTTTCGCCTTTGGGCAACGACACGTATTTCTTGTCGTGCATCACATAGGGACCGAAACGACCGGCACCAATGACCACCTTCTTACCTTCAAACTCGCCTATCTCGCGCGGCAACTTAAACAGTTCCAATGCCTCGTCGAGGGTGATGGTCTCGATGCTCTTGTCTGACGGCAACTGTGAGAAGCGTGGTTTTTCGTCGTCTTCTGCAGAACCGATCTGCACCACGGGACCGAAGCGTCCAATCTTCACGAACACAGGTTTGCCGCTCTTGGGGTCTACACCCAACTCGCGTTCGCCTGCCTTATGCTCCGAGCGGGCATTCATGGTCTTCTCCACTTCTGGTTCAAAGTCCTTATAGAAGGTCTTGAGCATCTTGGTCCATTCAGTCTTTCCTTCTGCTATATCGTCAAACTTCTCCTCCACGTTGGCAGTGAAATTGTAGTCCATAATACCTGGGAAGTTTTCCATCAAGAAGTCGTTAACCACGATGCCGATGTCGGTAGGCAGGAGTTTTCCCTTGTCGCTGCCTGCCATGTCGGTCTTCGTTTGGGTGGTCACCTGGGCGTCCTTGAGCACATCAATGGTGTATTCGCGCTCCACACCGCTCTTGTCACCCTTGTGCACATAGTCGCGCTGCTGGATGGTACTGATGGTGGGGGCATAGGTAGACGGACGGCCAATGCCCAATTCCTCAAGTTTGTGCACGAGGCTTGCCTCCGTGTAGCGCGACGGACCTTGGCTGTAGCGCTGTGTAGCTGTGATTTCTTGGCGTTCTACAGTTTCTCCTGCTTTCATCGGAGGGAGCATGTGACCGTAGTCTTCCGGCTGCTCATTGTCGTCATCGTTCGACTCACGATACACCTTAATAAATCCGTCGAACGAAACCACCTCGCCAGTAGCCACAAACTGTTCGTCGCTTGTGCTCATCTCGATATTGACCGTAGTCTTCTCTATCTGTGCGTCAGCCATCTGCGAAGCAAGTGTACGCTTCCAAATCAATTCATAAAGGCGGTTTTCCTGTGGCGTTCCGTCTATCTTCTGCTGAGTCATATCGGTGGGGCGAATGGCCTCGTGCGCTTCTTGTGCGCCCTTAGAGTGGGTGGTATAGTTGCGCGGCTGACTATAGGCAGCACCATAGACGTTGACGATTTCCTCCTTGCTGGCATCGATGCAGAGCTTTGAGAGGTTCACAGAGTCGGTACGCATATAGGTGATGCGTCCGTTTTCGTAAAGGTGTTGTGCCACCATCATGGTCTGCGACACGGTGAAGCCCAATTTGCGGGCTGCTTCCTGTTGCAGGGTTGAGGTGGTGAATGGAGGTGCTGGGGTGCGCTTCAGCGGTTTCTTGCTCACGGCAGCAATGGTGAATGTGGCATCCTTACACTTGTCGAGGAATGCCAGTGCTTCCTCGTGGGTCTTGATTCGGGTGCCCAGTTCTGCCTTCACTTCCGCCACTCCTTCGGGGGTGTTGACGGCGAATATGGCATTCACACGGAAGAAGGGTTCGCTATTGAAGTTTTGTATCTCGCGCTCACGCTCCACGATGAGTCGCACTGCCACACTCTGCACACGGCCTGCAGAAAGGGCAGGCTTCACCTTGCGCCAAAGAATGGGCGACAACTTGAAGCCCACCAATCGGTCGAGCACACGGCGTGCCTGCTGCGCATCCACCAGGTTCATGTCCAAGTGGCGCGGCGTCTCAATGGCTTGCATGATGGCGGTTTCGGTGATTTCATGGAATACGATGCGACTGGTCTTCTCTTCATCCAGGCCGAGCACCTCGCACAGGTGCCACGAGATGGCCTCTCCCTCGCGGTCCTCATCGGACGCCAACCATATCTTCTTGGCTGCTTTGGCGTTCTTCTTCAGGTCTGCCACCACGGCAGCTTTCTCCTTCGGAATCTCGTAATCGGGCTTGAGGGTCTTTAGGTCTATGCTAAGTTCTTTCTTTTTCAAGTCTCTGATATGGCCATACGACGACATCACCTTATAGTCGCTGCCCAAGAATTTTTCTATGGTTTTCGCCTTTGCGGGGCTCTCTACGATAACTAAATTTTCTTGCATAATATGTCTCTTCGTGCTAATGTGGGCGCAAAAGTAAGCAAAAGTTTTACTTGCACCTTATTATATAGGTGAATTTTCTACTTTTTTAAGTTTTTCAATTGTTATCCTTACAGTTACTCTTTTGTCATTTCTCCACCTTCAGCTCGCGATATTGATAGAGTCCTTGTCGCACCGAGCGCAGTCCAAACTGTTCGATGGGCAGTTTGTCGACTGCCATCCACAGGCATTCGGCGGCATCGTCGGCAGCCTTGAGCTGACTGAGGTCTTCCACCGTGCAGTCGTAGAAAAAGTCGAGGGTGTGGATGTCCATGCCGGAATAGCGGTATAGATTGGGCAGACTAAAGAGGAAACGCCCCGATGTGACACGCAGTCCAGTCTCTTCCATCACCTCTCGCTTCAGACCTTCCTCTGCTGTTTCGTCCACATCGCAAAAGCCACCAGGCAAATCGAGTGTGCCCTTGGCAGGCTCGTTCTTGCGTCGCTCCACGAGCAGTTCTCCCTTGTCGTTACGGATGAAAGCCACTACTGCGGCACTTGGATTCATAAAATACTCGAATCCACAATTCTCACATTGCTTGCTCTTTTCGCTTTTAATCTCGAAATGAGAACTGCCACACGCGGGACAGTATCTGAATTTGTCCAAAATATGCATTGTCCTGTCTTGTTACCGTATGCCAGTCCGAAAAAAGCGTCTGTGCATGGCATACTTTCCTAATACTGCTGCAATATTACGAAAAAATGGTTATCTTTGCAAGAGAAACGTTAAATTTTTATGGTACAATGAAAAAGAATCGCATCCTCTTTGCCCTTTGCATGCTCGTCGTCTGCCTGACGGCGTCTGCGCAAAAGCCGTTTGAAATCAACTTGTGGCCCAATGGTGCGCCCAACGACAACGGCAATTCGAAAGACACAGCCAAAGTTATCGTCTATCTGCCCAATGCCAAGAAAGCCACGGGGCGGTGTGTAGTCATCTGTCCGGGCGGTGGCTATAGTCATCTCGCCATGGCACACGAGGGCAACGACTGGGCTCCCTTCTTCAACAACATGGGCATTGCTGCCGTGGTGCTGAAGTATCGCATGCCGAAGGGCAACAAAGACATCCCCATCTCTGATGCTGAAGAGGCCATGAAACTGGTGCGCCGCAACGCTTCTGCTTGGCACGTGAATGCCAACGACGTGGGCATCATGGGGTCGTCTGCTGGCGGTCATCTTGCCTCGACGCTTGCCACCCACGCTACCAAAGAGGCAAAACCTGACTTCCAAATACTTTTCTATCCAGTCATCACCATGATGCCAGGCTTCGGTCACAAGGGTTCGCACGACAACTTCTTGGGCAAGGATGCCAAGAAGAAAGACGAAAAAGATTATAGCAACGATATGCAGGTGACGCGTGTGACACCACGTGCGTTCATCGCCTTGAGCGACGACGACCATGCCGTGCCTGCAGCCAATGGTGTGAACTACTACGTGGAACTCTATCGCCACGATGTGCCTGCCACACTTCACGTGTATCCTTCAGGCGGCCATGGTTGGGGTTCACGCAACAGTTTCATGTATCACAACGAGATGGAATTGGAACTCCGTGCTTGGTTGCGCAGTTTCTAACGGGTCGTAACACTACGACTTAGCAACCGTTAAACTGCCTCTTAAGAGTCGTAAGTCGGTGTTTAAAAAAAGATCCGCAATGTCATCTATCGGCATTGCGGATCTTTTTTTGTATATTGTTGTTTGCTTACAACAGGTTGTTGATGGCTTGTTCGAGATCTTTAATCTGGCTGTCGCGTGCCTTCAGCGTATTGGTCTTGTCTATCAAGTAGTAAGCAGGCAACTGCTGCACGTTGTAGAGACGCACGGTTTGCGAGTTCACGCCATTGGCATCGCGCACATTAATCCATGGCAAGGCTGCGGTCTGTTCCTTCCAGAAGTGCTCATCGGGGTCGAGCGAAACCATATAGATCTCGAAGCCTTGAGCATGATATTTGTTGTAGAGACTGCGCAGGTGCATGATTTGCTCCGTGCTCTTGTCGGAAGCGAAAACGTGGAACATCAGCATCACGGTCTTTCCCTTGAGGTCAGACAGGCGACGTGTCACACCGCGGTTGTCCAACAGTTCTATATCGATGATGCCCGTCTGCTGCACCTTGCTGGCATCTATCTGCAATCCGCGCTGCTCGTTCTCAACGATGCGTATGTTTTTCATGCCTTCAATGGCAATGTTGTGCAGGTTCTTTCCACGCTCCGAGTTGGGATAATAGGTGTCCCAACTGGTGGCTACGGCAGCAAACACCTTGACATCGTCCTTGCTCTGTCGGGGATTGAAGATGAGGCGGTTGCCGATAGCTTGGAATAGGGCGAAATAGGCATACGCCTTGCCTGGCTCCTTGAAGATGTAGTTGAGTTTCACATCGTTCTTATAGGCATTGATGAGTCCCTCAATGCTGTCGTTTGCCTGCTGCTCCGAGATGTTGTTGTTGACAGCTATGGCTTGTGCACGTGCCTGCAAGTCTATCTGTTTGAGGGCAAGTTCCTTAATCTTGCTGCACTCTTCCGAACCATTGATGTCGTATTGAGCAGCCATGCCCGGATAGGAAGCCTTCACAGAAACATTCTCAGTCGAATCGATGGCAATGTTGATGATTTGCCCGGCAATGCGCAAACGATAGAATTCAGGGTTCTGCGGAGCCTCGCCACTGAAATCGAAGGTGCCGTCGGCACCCAGTTTAACAGAGTCTACAGTCACGGGGCCATCAAGGCTCATGTTTTCGAAATAGAGCACAGAGTCCTTGGCATCAGCTATTTCGCCGCTGACGTGGAACTTCTTTCCCGTGCAGGAAGTGATGGCAAGGGCTGCCAAAGCGAGTGCTGCCGACGCGAGCACTCTCGTCATAGGGTTCTTCATGTCGCTTTGTATCAATTTGCTGCAAAAGTACACCAATTCATGCAAACGGCAAAATTTTGGTTCTACAAAGTAAAAGGCAATCATAAAAAAGAATAATAAATGGTTGTTTCTGCTTGAGTTACACTTTATTTAATTATCTTTGTGCGATTTTTTTTTAAGATGTTAGATAAAACAATAAGTTTTTATTAGATGAACGTAATTACTAAGACCATTCAATTGCCCGATGGAAGAACCATCAGCATTGAAACCGGGAAAGTGGCAAAACAGTGCGACGGCTCTGTAGTGCTCCGTATGGGCAACACCGTCCTTCTTGCAACTGTTTGTGCAGCAAAGGATGCAGTTCCCGGAACAGATTTCATGCCTTTGCAGGTAGATTATCGCGAGCAGTACTCTGCTGCTGGCCGTTTCCCTGGAGGCTTCACCAAGCGTGAAGGCAAGGCTGGTGACAACGAGATTCTCACATCTCGTCTGGTAGACCGTGTGCTTCGCCCTCTCTTCCCCTCCAACTACCATGCAGAAGTATTCGTGAGCATCATGCTCCTCTCCGCCGATGGTGTGGATCAGCCCGATGCTCTGGCAGGTTTCGCAGCTTCAGCCGCAATGGCTTGTTCAGATATCCCATTTGAATGTCCTATCTCTGAGGTTCGTGTGGCTCGCATCAACGGCGAGTATGTCGTAGATCCTACCTTCGAGCAGATGAAGGAAGCAGACATGGACATCATGGTGGGCGCCACCAAAGATAACATCATGATGGTGGAAGGCGAGATGAAGGAAGTGCAGGAGCAAGACCTCATTCAGGCACTCAAGGTGGCTGCCGACGCCATCAAGCCGATGTGCGACCTGCAGTTGGAACTCGCTAAGGAGCTCGGCACCGATGTGAAGCGTGAGTATAACCACGAAGACAACGACGAGGACCTCCGCGAACAGGTGAAGAAAGAAACCTACGACAAGTGCTATGCCATCGCTCAAGCTGGCGACCACGACAAGAAGAGCCGCGAGGATGCCTTCGCTCAGATCAAGGCAGACTTCGAAGAAGCATACGATGCAGCCCACACCGACCTCAGCGAAGAGGAATTGGAGGCTAAGCACGCCATGGTAGACCGCTACTATTCCGACGTGATGCGCGACTCTATGCGCCGTTGCATCCTCGATGAAGGCAAGCGCCTCGACGGTCGTAAGACAGACGAAATACGCCCCATCTGGTGCGAAGCAAGTCCGCTGCCTATGCCCCACGGATCAGCCATCTTCCAGCGCGGTGAGACAATGAGTCTCTCCACCTGTACGCTCGGCACCAAGCTCGACGAGAAGATGGTCGACGACGTGCTCGACAAGAGCTATCAGCGCTTCTTGCTCCACTACAACTTCCCTCCATTCTGTACAGGTGAAGCCAAGGCTCAGCGCGGCGTAGGCCGTCGTGAGATTGGACACGGCCACTTGGCATGGCGCGGTCTGAAGGGTCAGATCCCTGACAACTATCCTTACACCGTGCGTCTGGTGAGCCAGATTTTGGAGTCTAACGGTTCGTCTTCTATGGCTACCGTATGTGCTGGTACCTTGGCACTGATGGATGCCGGCGTTCCGATGAAGAAGCCTGTATCTGGTATTGCCATGGGTCTGATCAAGAACCCAGGTGAAGAGAAGTATGCCGTGTTGAGCGACATCCTCGGCGACGAGGACCACTTGGGCGACATGGACTTCAAGACCA
>CAVKQP010000071.1:0-9040 GCA_963658165.1 Clostridium sp. CAG:302
GGTATAGTTGGCGTCAGCAGACGATGCCACTTCTACCACTTCGCCGAAGAGCTTGGCTTCTTTCATGGCTTTCTTTGCCCATGTACCCGTATTCAGATAAGCCGCCTTGTTAATAAGGAAGTTGTAGGGCACCTGACAGAACTGCAAGGACGCTCCACCACCGAGGAAAATAACGGAATAGCCTTCGGGCACACCGAGCAACTCTTTGATGAGTGCAACTGCCTCGTCTACTACGGGTTGGAAGTCCTTGGCGCGGTGACTGATTTCCATCAGAGAAAGTCCGCTACCATTGAAGTCTAAAATTTGCTTGGCTGTATTTTCAATTACTTCACGGGGAAGCATTGAAGGTCCTGCATTAAAATTGTACTTCTTCATCTGAATAATTATTTAAGTTATACTAATTGCCTTGTTACTTGTTTGCGGTGCGAAATTACAATATTTATTTCATTTAAGCAAATAAACGAACACAATTTTAATGGAACTGCCCATTTAGATTGTAAATTGTCAGAGCACCACTATTTCACTGGTTCTACCACTGTACGTATGCCTTTAATCTTCTCTCCTTTGGTCTGCTCGAGCACTTGCTTGAGTCGTACTCTGGAGATGGCGGCATAGGCATAGCGGTCGTTCACATCGATGCGGCCGATTTCGTCCTTGCCAAGACCGCCTTTCTTGCAGAGAAATCCCACGATGTCGCCCTTGCTGATCTTGTCTTTTTTTCCTTTACCTATATATATAGTAGCCATTCGGGGCTGTGCGGGTTGCGGAAGTTCGGCAGGTATGTCATAGTCTTCGGGTGTGCACTCGATGTAGTCGGGCAGTTGCTCTTCGGGACCGAGCACGAAAAACGTGCGGCCTGTCGCCTCCCAACGTGCGGTGCGCCCCACCCTATGCACATAGCCATCCTCACCTTGGGGCAAGTGATAGTGGATGATGTTGTCTATATCGGGTATGTCGAGGCCTCGCGAAGCAAGGTCGGTGCTCACGAAAACATTGGCAGAACCATTAGAGAACTTATAGAGGGCGTCTTCGCGAGCCTTTTGGTCCATGCCGCCATGGAACGAACTGGTGGCAAATCCTTGCTCCCGCAGATAGTTGTCGGTGCGTTCCACGCTGTCGCGGTAGTTGAGAAACACGATGCTACTCTGGTTGCCCAGGTGACGCAACAGGCGGGAAAGGGTGGACAGTTTGTCTTTTTCTTCGCTGTGCACCTCATAGATGGTCACGCGGTCGGGCACTTGTTCGTCTGCCACAAGGTAGTTGATGTTTACCGTACGGCTCAGGTTGACGAAGCGTGGAATGTCGGCAGTGTCGGTGGCAGACAGGAGGATGCGGCGCTTCACGTTCAGCAGTTTGCCAAACAGACGCGACATCTCATCACGGAAGCCCATCTCCAGACATTTGTCAAACTCATCGAGCACCACCCACTCTATTTCATCGGGCGAGATATTACCTTTGTCGAGATGGTCGTTGATGCGACCTGGCGTGGCAAACACCACCTGTGGTTTCACCTGTCGCAGTTTGCGATGCTCGTCCATCGTGGGACGGCCGCCATAAAGACTCATGGTGCGCAAGCCGCAACCCATGTTTTGGAGGATGGTGGCAGACTGTAGTGCCAACTCGCGACCGGGGACAATGACCACCGCTTGCACTTCGTCAGACTCTGGGCGCAACCGCTCAACGAGGGGCAACAGGTAGGCAAGGGTCTTGCCGCTGCCTGTCGGCGAGAGTATCACCACGTCTTTATCGGTGTGCAACACGGCATCGGCAGTGTCCTGCTGCATAGGGTTGAGGGTTTCGATGCCCAATTTTTCCAATATTCTGTTTTTGTCCATTCTTGTTTGTCAGTTAGTCTTGCATGTGGATTTCATTCCTCTACATGCAATGAAGTCTAAGGCTTGCAAATGTCGGGAAAATACTTGACATATGCAAAGTTTTGCGCTACATATTGCCTACTTGCCTAGAAAATTCCCTGCCACATAGGTGGCGAGATTGTCACGGTAGCTATCGCCTACGGGTATGTCGGTTCCCTCGTCGAGCACAATGCGCCCGCGTTGTATTTCAGCGATGTGGTGCAGGTTGATGATGTATGATTTGTGCACGCGCATAAACTGTTTGCCGTGCAGACGTTCTTCCAGTTTTTTCATGCTGAGCAACACGACGAGCGGTTTGTCTTCGCCCGTGAGATGGATGCGCAAGTATTCCGACATGCCCTCTACGTAGATGATATGTGAGGGCTGGATGCGCACCACACGATAGTCGGTCTTCAGAAAAAGCGCATCGTCGTCACCTTTCTCCGAAAGCGAAGCGGCATGCATCAGGTCGTAATGATGCTTCACCTTGTCGGCGGCACGCATCAGATCTGCCATGCCAAAGGGTTTCAGCAGGTAGTCGACTGCATCTACCTTGTAGCCTTCCAAGGCGTATTCACCATAAGCAGTGGTGAAGACGATCATGGGCCGATGCTGTAGTGAGCGCACGAAATCGAGTCCGTTGAGGTCGGGCATGTTGATGTCGACAAACAGCACGTCCACTTTCTCCCTATTGAGCACATCGGTTGCTTCGAGCGCACTCTGGCAGCTAGCTATAAGCGTAAAGAATGGTATCTTCGTCAGATAGGTTGATAACTGTCTGAGCGCCAACGGTTCGTCGTCAATAGCTAAACATTTTATCATAGGCTAAACTGAATGGGGAGCTTCAGCTCCACGTGATATACTTGGTTCAAACAGGTGGTGCGGAGTTCATAGGAAGAACCATAGATGAGTCGAAGCCGCTTGCGGGCATTGTCGAGCCCCACTCCACCATGTGTGTCTTCTGCCGTTGGCTTGCAGCTATTGCGGCAACTGAAGCGAATGGCATTGGCATCTACATCAACGCGCACCTCGATAAACGAGTCGGCGGCATAGCTCACACCATGTTTGAAAGCGTTTTCTACGAAGGTGATGAACAGGAGTGACGGCACTTCAACATCGCTCGGCGCTGTAGGCAACGATAGGCTGATGCGCACTTTATCGGTATAGCGGATGCGCATCAGGTCGACATAGTGAGATAGAAACAGCAGTTCTTTCTGCAGTGGGGCCATGGCCTTGTTGCCTTCATAAAGCACGTAGCGCATCAGCTTCGATAGCACCTCGATGGTATACTTGGCTTGTTCTGGATCGATGTCGACCAAGGCATGAATGTTGTTGAGCGTGTTCATGAAGAAGTGGGGATTGATCTGATATTTCAGATACTCCAACTGGCGGTGCAGATTCTCGCGTTCCAGTTCTTTCATACGCTTGCGATCGTCGAGCGATTTGAAATAGTATTTGGCGCCCACATTGAGTGCCAGCAACAGTAGCATGATGATAAACGCCACCTGGTCTTGCCCGCCAAAGACAAGCGGAGGTTCGTTGTGCTCGTGAGCATCGGGGTGTGCTTCGCCACGGGGTACCATGGGCTTCCGTGGAGGCATCTTTTCTCCTCTGGGTTCACGGGGCGGCAAGGGGCGTTCTATGCGTTGTTCCATGTTGGGCTTAGCCAGTTTTTCACCCGGTTGCGGGCGATGGGGCTGCACGGCACACTGGAAGTAGGCAAACAAGGCAAACAGTATCACGACAAGCAACGAATAGACACGTCGACGGTCGCGATACACGAGCAGTGGGGCTACAAGGAAATTGTGGATGCAGAAAGTGGCGAAAAACATGAGCAACAAGCGCCACGCACTGAAGGCACCATGCCAATCGCAGGCGGCATGGGCATCGCTTGAGGTCACAAAATCTATATATACGGACAAGATGGGAGCGGCAAACAGCACCGCCCACACCACCGCATAAAGTATCAGTTCTCCCCTTTTCTGCCCCACTTTCATCAGTGTAGTATATTTCAATTTATAGGATAACGTTTTCAATGGGGTATTATTTCATCCATGGGAAAATAAGTTTGTTCACACGAAAGGTAGTGTAGCGATTCACAAGACTACGACTTAGCAGTCATAAAACTGCCTCTTAGCCATCGTTACAGGCAGTTTTACGATGGCTAAGAGGCAGTTCTGTCAATAGATTAATGCCATGGGCGCATGCCGCCGGTGTTTCCTCCAGGTTGCCCACCTTGCTGTCCGCCGTTCATTCCACCGCTATAATTATAGGTGTTCACCATCGAAGAGAGGGTCATAGTGGTGAGCGACGTGCCGCCCGACACGGTGGCATCGGTCACGAAACCGCAGAAATCTGTGCCGCCACTCACGCTTGCTCCAGTGGAGAACGTATAAGAACTGCCTTTCGTCATCTGGGGTGAAGAGACGAGCAAGGTGTATCCTTGACGTGTATAGTCGCAGGGCGATTTGAAGGTGAGCACGTTGCTGCCATCAGCAGAAGCCACGGTGATGTAGGTGCCACTAGAGATGCTGCTGCCGCCTAGGATGGCTACAGGTTGAGTGGTGACGCTGGTAGTGGGTGTAGAGGTGGTGCCTCCAATGCCGATGAGCGTGCCGCCCGTCACGGTAAACGTGTTTTCGTCGCAGTCGAATCCGCCTTCGGGCACAGTTGTACCGCAAGCTATCACAACGCCACCCGAAATGGTGAGTGTGGAGTTAGAGTCGATACCATCGTTGTTGGTGCCCATCGAGAAGACGTTGCCGCCACTGATGGTCATGGCTCCAGAGGAGTTGATGCCATCGTCATAGCAATAGGCTTGTATTGTGCCGCCCGAGATGTCGAGTGTGCTCTTGCTTTCAATGCCTTCGGAACCTTCGCCGCCCGTGCAGCGCACCATAATGTCGCCAGCTTTCAGATACATGGCGCCCTTGCTCTTGATGCCCTTGGGCGAGGTGTCAAGACTACCATAGACATATTGCTGACCGGTGGTAATCACACGGATAGTACCTCCATTTACCGTGAGGGTCTGGTCGGTGCTGATGCCCTTGCCGCCATTGCCCGTGCTCTTGCATAGCAGTGAGCCGGCGTTCATCACGAAGATGCTGTCGGCTTTCACGCCTGCACATCCGCTCACATCGGCACCGTCATCATCGAGTGCACCCGTTCCGGTGGTGATGAGCGTGGTGCGTCCGCCGTCTATCTGCACCAGCCCGTCGCTACTGATGGCCTTGCTGGCAGCAGCAGAAGTCTCCACGTTGATCACTCCACCTTTTATATAGATGGCGTCGTTCGCCTTGATGCCATTGCCGGCAGTGGTCTTCACATATACGTTGTTGCCCGGACGGAACATCACGTAGTCGTCACTACGGATGCCTGCCTTGCAGTTGCCGTAGACGTTGAGTGTGCCCGAACCCGAGAAAAGCATCTTGCCTTCGCTGAAGAACGCCGCCTTCATGTCTTCATCATCGGTCTGATCGGCATACGAAGTGCCGTCGGTGAGCGTGTTGGTCGTGCCGTCTGCCAGTACGATATAGCCGCGTTTCCCACTCTGAATGTTGATGGGTGCTCCATCTGGATTGGTTATATTCACCCCATTGAGGCAGAGTTCAAACTTCTTCTTGCTATATATCTTCAAGAAGCCATCACTGGTTGTGCCCGTCACCTTATAGCATACTTCCTTGGCTGTCGACGTGACCACCACGTCGGCATGGTCTATCGCCACACTCACTCCGTCCACATCGCCCGAGGTGGTGGCAGAGTTACCATCGAAAGTAATGTTTACCACATTCGTAAACGAGTTGTTTTCGATATAGTCTTCGGCTTCATCACCATCGGTAGGCACCGTCTCTTCTTCGTCAAGAGAGGTCTTGTCGAGGGCGATATCGAAAGAAGTGAGGGTGGAAAGAGAGCTGGAATAAGTCGTGCCACTTGTTCCCGAAGGGCTTCCAGGCCCCGAGTTCTCACCCGTGTCCGTGCCATCTTCACCCAGCAATTCGGGGGATGACGAACAGGATATCCATGACACTACTGCCATGAGGAGCAGTATTCGTTCTAACGTTTCAATCATTCGTTTCATAAGCATCGGTTTTTTCATTTCTAATCGAAGGCAAATTTAGCGTCATTACACTACTTCTGCAACTTTATTCAACGAACGGGCGTATTCCTTCAACGAACCATTGAAAAGAAGAAACCGCGATGCATTGCCGTCGTAAGACAATGTGTCGCGGTTTCGAAGAAAGGCGTAAAGAATAAAAAGACGTCACTTCTTCATCAGTCGGTCTATCTCGTCAAATTCCTTACCCATATTCAAATTGAGGTAGATGGTGTAGAGCACCGATGCCCACTTCTGCTTTTGGTCGGGAGCCAACTGGCGGTAGCGCTCCATATAAGGGCGGCTCTTGGTGTAGTTTTCCGTGATTTTTCGGCGCACAGATGCCGCTTTCTGCGCCACTTTGTCGAGTTCTATGGCTTTGTTGAAATAGGCCAAGCCGAGATTAAAATAGGCATCGGCAAGTGAGTCGTTCTCTGCAAGCAAGCGTTTGCAGATGTCTATGCAGGCGTCATACTTGCCGGTGTTGAGTAGTACGGTGCTTTTCGTGAACCGATAGAGTGTGTTGGTGCTGTCGATGGCAAGCGCCCGGTTGACCACAGCCATAGCTTCATCCTGCATGTCGTGCTCGCTATAGTAGTCGATGAGGCGGGGAAAGAAGAAGGGAAAAGAGGGATAGCTCTCAAAACCCTCGCGTAAAGCGTTGACATAACCTGCCGTATCACCTTTCTGCTTGAGCATCTCGCACTTGAACTGAAGTAGGAAATCACGCTTCGTGGAGTCGCGCATAGCAAGGTCAAGATACTTGCCCGTCTTCGCTACATCGTTTTCCTTATAGCCACAATAGGCCGCCCAATAGGCTGCTTGAGGCATGTTCTTGTCGTTCTCCAGATAGGGATATCCCGTGAAAAGCGGTTGGTAGGCACAGTCGATATAGGCATCGAAGAAATCGAAAGCGCGAGAATAGTTCTTTTTGTTGATGAAATAAGCACCACCATTAAACAGGTTGGGACGATAGATGTTGAGGTATTCGGCATGTCCTTTCCTGTATTTCAATCGTACCTCCCCCTTACTATCGGGCATTGCATCGATCGAATCCATTTGCTCCAACACCGAAAACATCTTGATGGTAGCATTGAAAAGCGCTGCTGTATCGTACTGTTGCTTCAAATACAACTTCTCATTGCCTTGGTCATATTGCGCCTTTACTGCCTCAAACCGTGTGGTCCATATCTTCATATTGGTGCGGTTGGCTGAATCTTCCAATAGGTCTGCCATCAGCTTCTCAGCCTTGTCAAGGTTGTTACCGCTCTTGATGAAATCACGCGCTTGGGTGATTTGCTTCTTCTGCGCACTTAATGGCAGAAACAGCAAAAGGAATAACAAGACAAAAAGGACACGAATTCTACACATCACGTTATTGAATACAATATTAAAAGTGGGATTTTAAGCCCGAAGAAACAAAGAAAAGAGTTGTCGGAGATTGCCTCCCAAGGGAAACAATCTCCGACAACCCTATTAAAATCTGAATGATTAATTATTTTGTCAAAGCCTCTGCTTCCTTGGTCAACGGATCGTTAGCACCGAGAAGCTTGTAGTAGCAGCGGTAGAGTGCATATGCCCAATTAGACTGCTCACGGTTCGGGTCAAGACTCTTGGCCTTCTCCAAGTAGGTTCTAGCCTCCTCAAACACAGGCTTAATCTGAGCCTCTGCAGCAGCGCTGATACGACCTGTCTTACCTGCGGCACGGTCTTCAGCCTTCTGAGCGCGGTCGAACAAGCAAGCACCTAGGAATGCGTTCACCTGTGGATTGTCTGGTTTCACCTCAAGTGCGCTCTTGAAGGAAGCAATAGCGTCTTCCAACTTCTGTGCAATCATCTGGTTCTGACCCTTCAAAGCCAATGCTGTGAAGTTTTTAGGATCTTGTGCGAGTTTGTCTTCGATGAGTTTATTGGCAGCTTCTTCGTTCTTAAATGAAGAGTAGAGACTAATCAGCGTACCGAAAAGCATCTCGTTGTTGGGGTCTTTTTCATAGAGCGACTTTACTTTCTCTGCGTATGCTACAGAGTCAGCGTGGTTGCTCAACTGTGCCTGCATGGTAGCGAGCTGAATGTTGAAAGCGTCCTTGCCATGGTCTTTGTCATTGACAGCCATGCCAGCATACTTCTCTGCGTTCTTGTAGTCTTTTGCCTGATAAGCATAGATGGCTGCGTAGTAGGCAATCTGTGTCAAGTTCTCGTCCTTTGCCTTAGCTGCCTGCTCTGCAAACATAGGGAGTGAAGCAGACTCTACATAGTAAGCGAGATTCTTGTAAGCCAACACATCGTTGTGAGCATTCTGGAAGTGAACACCTGCGTTAATAAGATGTGGACGATAGCCATAAAGCTTTTCGCCAAGACTAGCGAACTTTGGCTTCACCTTACCTTTGTCGTTCTCCATCTGATCGAACTTGTAGCACTCTGCACCATCGGCAATGGCATTGTAAACAGCAGTGTAGAGACCAGTCGTGTCGTAAGGCGTTGCCTTACTGTCTTGCTTAAGTTGACGATCCATCTGATTCTGTGTTTCAATGGCCTGCTCCTTGGTTATCTTGCTCATGGCGAGGTCTACGAGATAGTTGTAACACTTGGCCTTCTGCTCTGCAGAGAGCGAACCAAGATTGTCTTTCAAAATCTTTTCTGCTTCAGCATAGTCCTTTACTTTAGACATCTGCTTGAAAGCATCTTGTGCGAAGGCTGTTGATGCAGTTGCTACCAACATTGCCGCAATCATCATTTTTTTCATATTCCTATAATATTAGTTATGTTCTTGGAAATGTAGGCGGAAACTTCATTCCGCCCACATTCGGTTTTAGTCTTCTATAGGTGCGTCGGGAGTATTGTCTTCCTCATCGTCTGCAGGCACATCGGCTACGTTGTCTTTGCGGATAGCCTCACTGGTCTGTTCCCATTCCTTGCGGCTTTCCTGCTCGGCAGTGGCTTCTTGTTCCGAACTCATCACCTTGCAAACGCTTGCAATCACATCGTTCTTCTTGGTGAGGTTAATCAGACGTACGCCTTGTGTTGCTCGTCCCATCACGCGACAGTCTGCCACGGCAAGGCGTATGACGATTCCACTCTTGTTGATAATCATCAA
>CAVKQP010000072.1:0-3436 GCA_963658165.1 Clostridium sp. CAG:302
GCATGGTGGTAATCCCTGCCGGCACATGGATGTTTGGCGCAACAGAAAACATGACTAGCAAGACAGAAGTGCTGAGCATCAAATCGAAGACCGTGCTCCATCTCTGCGCAGGAGCTACGCTGAAATTAGTGGCATACGGAAAAGCGCCCAACAACAAGACGGTATTCATCGGTTGTAAGAACAAGAAACAAAGTGATATCATCATTGAGGGAGAAGGTGTCACCTCTGTCCTCGATGGTCAAGGGGCACGATGGTGGGCAGCTCGCGAGAACAGTGAGACCTTTAATCCGGGTGCGCTCATCCGTTTTGAACAAGGCTCGCGCTTCCTGCTCCGCAATTTCAAGATGCTGAACACACCGGGGGTGAACATCACCATCGGCAATGGCGGCAAAGCCAATAACGCCACCATCCACGACGTGACCATCAGCGAACCTGCTTCGGAAGCAGGCAAAGGCAAGGCTTCGCACAACACGGACGGCATCTCCATTTGGGGGCCCTACGTAAACATCTACAACTGCAACATCAGCAATGGAGACGACAACGTGGTATGTGACAATTACGCACAATATATCCACGTGTGGGACTGCGACTTCGGCACAGGACACGGAGCCTCTATAGGAAGTTATACTAAGAACATCAAACACGTATGGTTTGACAATATCACCATGAACGGTACCACCTCTGGTATAAGACTCAAGACAGGCATCAACAGTGATGGCACTCTTCGCGGTGGCGGAGAAGAAGATTTCAAGTTCTCCAACTTCACCATGACAAAAGTCGGCAGCCCATTCTCCATGGACTGCTACTATGACAAGAACTACAGTTCAGACCCAGCAACAGACAAGACTAACGCAAGAACAAAGGATGACACGACTCCCGAATATAATGGCATCGTACTTCAGAACGTGAAGACCACAGATGTTTGTTCTGGCTATGCCATCTTCCTCATTGGTCGCCCAGAGAGTCACATCAAGAACGTCACGCTCGACAACGTGCAAATCAAAGGCAAGAAAGGCATTGACATCCGCTTTGTAGACAATCTCGTCTTCAAGAACGGCTCAAAGATTACTGCCTCAAGCGGAAAGGTGTGGGTGCGTAGCTACGACTCTAACTACGACGACCTTTGTGGTGCCACTGGACTACCCGCAGCCATCGAGAGTGTACAAGCCAAAGAAGATACTGCAAACAATACTCTTTACAGCCTCAACGGCACTAAAATAAGTGATGACAATGCCAACAAAGGCATCTATATCAAGAATAGCAAAAAATACATCAAGTGACGGCTACTACCGCTGAATAGTTACCCAATGAAGCACACTTCACAAAAAAACAAAAGCGGCTCGCCTACAGATTGGCGAGCCGCTTTTGCTTGAATGAGATGTCTTTATTCTTTCTTTTCAGTTTTGGATTCAGAGGTTTCAGCTTTGACTTCTGTCTTCACTGGTTTAGGTTTGGCAACAGGCTTGGCTGCAGCTTTTTTCTTTTCGGCAGCCACCTTCTTCTTCGCCGTTTCAAGTTTTGCCTTCAAGTCCTTCTCTGCCGTTTCCAGTTTTTCAATTTTAGTCTGCAAACGTGCCAATTCCTTATCCTTCAGTTCTATCTCCTGGTCTTGATTCTTGATGGTCGTCAAGAGCGAATTCAACTCATCGTTGTCGATAGACTCAGGATAGAGCGACTGCACACGGTTGATGAAATCGCCGAGGATGTTCATATAGTTGGTAAAGGCATCGAAGGCATCGAGATAGATGCCACGGTCCAAACCAACAGCCGATGGTTTGGTCGTCATGAAGCGGAAGTTGTTGCTGGCCTGCAAATAGTCCCAATCTTGATTGATGCGAGGATCATTGGCTATGCGCACACGATCTGCCACGCTATACAATTTGTCGAACGCTTCACGCTGCATCGCATTGCCGAGCCACGTGCTCACGTCGCGCTCCTCGTCCACCCAACTAAGCGTATCGGGCACTTCCAGTGCACCCACACTATTCATCTTCATACATATTTCTGTCGGTGTAGAGAACGTGATGCCTTTGGTTTGGGCACATGCCGGCAATGCCTTGATGAATTCGAGAATGTTGGAAGACAAGGGTTGTGCAATGCCCAAGGCTGAGAGTTCCATAAAGATGTTGATGATTTGCTCTTCCTGTGGGAAGGCTGCAATGCGGTTGATATAGGTGTCGGCAAAGAGCGGATAGCCCTCCCACTCACTGTTGTTGAAGCGCAACGAGATGTCATCACTGAGCGTAACGTCGCGCAACAAGAGTTTCAGATTGGGAGCAATGGAGCAGTTATACACATAGTGAGGAGATTTCCAACCCAGCACATGCTTGGCGCCCTCGGTGAGCATACCCTTGAATCCCATGGCAGCCACCTGTGCACCGATATCGTCACTATAAATGAGCGATGAATTGCGAAGCACTTTCGGCTTCTGTCCGAAGTACTGTTCTATCTTCTCACACTGCTTTTTAACGTCGGCAGCAAAGCATTCCTCATTGGCAAGCGATGACAGACCATGAGAATAAGGTTCTGCCAAGAATTCCACACAACCTGTTTCGTTGAGTTCCTGCAACTTTTCAATGACTTGTGGAGCGTGCATCTCCAACTGCTCAAGTCCCACTCCCGACAAAGAGAACGCCACCTTGAAATACTTGCCGTTGGTGCGCATCATGTCGAGCAACGTGTTCAACGCAGGCATGTAGGAACGCTCGGCAATGTCACTGATGCTACGGTCGTTCTCGTAGTCATCATAATAATAATGATCTGTGCCGATGTCGAAGAAGCGATAGCGGCGGAGATGGATAATCTGATGTATCTCGAAATATAAGCAAATTGTTTTCATAATCTTATTGTTTAGAAGGTTGCTAAACGGTTTATAACTGGTGATTGATGGTTCGGTCGTAGAGTTCACGTATCCATAGACCCACTTTCTCCCAAGTGATCTGGTCTACTTCACGCTTGCCTTCCTCCTGCAGATAGTGGAACAAGCTATCGTTGTGACAGATGCTATAGATGGCATCTGCCATGGCATGAATGTCCCAGTAGTCTACCTTAATGCAATTGTGCAGGATTTCAGCACATCCACTCTGCTTCGAGATGATGGAAGGTGTGCCACACTGCATGGCTTCAAGCGGAGAGATGCCAAAAGGCTCGCTCACGGAAGGCATCACATAGACATCCGAATCTTTCAAGCATTGATACACCTGCTTGCCACGCATAAAACCGGGGAAGTGGAAGCGATCTGCAATGCCGCGCTCTGCAGCCAAACAAATCATCGCATCCATCATGTCGCCGCTTCCTGCCATGCAGAAGCGCACGTTGCGTGTGCGGTGCAACACCATATTGGCTGCTTCCACAAAATATTCGGGACCTTTCTGCATGGTGATACGGCCGAGAAACGTCACCACCTTTTCTTTACCAGTATGGTCGGGACGTGGGA
>CAVKQP010000072.1:3469-8960 GCA_963658165.1 Clostridium sp. CAG:302
GTATCTCTTGGAGTTCCTGACGCAAAGGATAAACGGCATTGTGCACCGTGAAGCACTTGCGCGGGTCTTGATGATACTGGTGGATGACCGTTTGACGTGTCAGTTCGCTCACACACATGATGCAGTCGGCATTGTCCATACCGTCTTTCTCTATCGAATAGACCGTTGGGTTTGGTTTGCCGCGACTGCGGTCAAACTCAGTGGCATGCACATGGATACACAAGGGCTTGCCACTCACATTCTTGGCATGGATGCCTGCAGGATAAGTGAGCCAATCGTGTGCATGGATAATGTCGTATTCCTGTTGACGGGCGATGACACCAGCCACAATGGAATAGTTGTTGATTTCCTCATGCAGATTGTCTGGATAGCGTCCAGAAAACTCCATGCAACCGAGGTCGTTGACATGCATATAGTTGAAGTCTGCATAGATATGGTCGCGCAACTTGTAGTACAAGTCTGGATCCATCACATGACCCACACGTGACTTCACATAGTCATAATTCACATCACGCCAAGCAATTGGCACAGCATTCATCGCAATGATGTTCAGAAAGCTCTTGTCTTCATCACCCCATGGTTTGGGCAGACAGAATGTGATCTGTATATCGCCCTGTTCGGACAAACCTTTGGTGATACCATAACTGGCAGTACCTAAACCTCCGAGAATGTGAGGGGGATACTCCCATCCAAACATTAGTATTTTCATAGTCTTCTGTCTCCTCTTATTTTAAGGTAAAGGCATCTATCAATTTAATGGTTCTCAATATTTCAGCCACATTCATGGCAAACGACACGGCACCACGACCCGTGAATGGTGGGTTACCATCGAATAGTTCGGGAATGGTTCCCACGCAGAGGTTGGTCATCTCATCTTCGTAGCCCACCATCTGTCGCTCGACAAAGCTCAATCGAGTGCGCTTGTAGAGTTTCAGACAAGCTTCCATGTAGAAGCCCTCAAGCCACGGCCATGCTGTTCCCTGGTGATAGGCATAGTCACGCTGCGTCTGAGGTCCGACATACATCGGGTTGTAGCCGCCACTCTTCGGAGAGAGTGAGCGCAGACCTTTTGGGGTGAGCAACTCACGCGTACAGATATCGAAAACGCTTTTCTTCTGTTGTTGGTTCAGCGGAGAATAGTCGAACGCTACGGGGAAAATCATATTCGGGCGCACACTCCAATCCATCATCTGTCCATCCACATAGTCAAAGAGATAGCCATAGTCATTCAGGAAGGTTTCAAGGAATGCCTTCTTGCACTTCTCAGCGCGTGTTTCGAGCATCTCCAAATCCTTGGTCACTCCTTGGCTCTCGGCAATAGACTGGCAGAACTTCAAAGCATTGTACCACAAGGCATTAAACTCTACGATGTATCCTGTGCGAGGCACTACGGGGCGCCCGTTGGCAGTAGAGTTCATCCATGTCACAGCCTCATTGCGACCATTGGTATAAAGCAATCCATTGGCATGAAGCTCCAAGTTGGGGTGTTTGTTTCCTATGATATAGTAAATGATGTCACGGAGCAGCGTTCCATATTTGGTCCAGCATGCCTCACGTCCCACGATTTTGGCATACTGTTGTATGCACCACACTGCCCAAAGGGGCACATCGGGTTTCTCTATCTCATAGAGTTTCACGGTGAGAGGTTTGTTGTCCATAAACTCACGCAGCCCCTTCTCGGCAGTAGCCATCACAGACTCGTAATAAGACTGATCGTCAATGGCCAACGTCAAGCCCGGCAGAGCTATAAATGTGTCGCGGGCACGACACTTGAACCATGGATAACCCGCCAGAATATAATGTTCCTTGTCATTCACATAGTAAGAGAACTGATGGGCTGCGTTGCATAGGCAATGATAGAAATTGTCGCGAGGCATTCGGTACTCCATCTCGTTGTCAAACATATGTTTCAGCGTTGACGTTTTACTCTCCGAAACAGATGCGGCAAAAACGATGCTCTCGCCCTTGCGGATAGAGGTTTCAAAATAGCCAGGCACATAAAGGTCTTCGTTGGATGCGTAGCCACGTTCCTGTTCCTTGGGATATTCCACACCACGATACCAATCGGGGCGGAATATAAATTCGTTCTTCTTGCTGAACTGCATATAGAGTTCTGGGTAACCAGCATACATACAAGTCTTGATGCCATTGTCGACCATTTGGTAGTCGCGGCTCGCCACTGGGTTTTCGTGCGTAAACTGTCGCACACTTCTAAATGCTAAGAAAGGTTGGAAACGCAGGGTTGTTGCCGAATGGGCATCAACAAGCGTGTATCGAATCAATATACGGTCTTCATGGTGCTGGAAGATCACTTCCTTTTTCAACACTACACCGCCCACCCGATAGAGGGTTGTCGGCACATTGTCACAAACAAATTCGCGTATATATTTATGTCCTTTGGGACTATAATTATTGCCCTGGTATTTGTGCAGACCCAGGTTAAACTCTGCTCCATGCTGCACAACAGTCACGTCAAGAGAAGACAAAAGCACATGATTATCGTCGTCAAGATTTGGCACAGGAACTACTAACAGCCCATGATATTTGCGCGTGTTGCAGTCGACAATCGTAGAACAGGAATAGGCTCCCGAGCGATTGGTTCTGAGCAGTTCCCTCGACAAGGACTCCTGCAGGTTGGTCATCAGAGCTTTTTCGAATCTAAGATAACTCATAATATTTAAGGTTTACAATGTTCCGGTAATAGATAATGCTCTCGCCAAGAGACGTATAGATAGACCATCTTACGTCTCATAAGGTTGTCCAAAGTTATGTTTTTTTATTTAAACAACAAAATAAAAAGAAGAAAAAAGCGCTTTCCGCTCCGCTTTTTGTATTCCCGCCAAGAAAAGCGTGAAAACATGATGTCAATTTGAAGAATATTTACTACTTTTGCACCGCAATTCAATAAGGCATGGATAATGATTTCGAAATATTGAAAGAACGAGCTCTCGCCGTTATTGCTACACGATGGACTCCCACTGACGCTGATCAAGATCAACTACTCCGCGACACCATCACTATTCAGAACTACGAGAAAAACGAAGTGATTTATCAGAAGATGGAACCGCCCACCTTTCTCTCCTATCTCATTGACGGCAAGGTAAAAATCTGTAAAGATGGTGTGGCAAGCAAAGACCGCATCATCCGCGTCATTAAACCTAGTGATCCTTTCGGTTACCGGGCTTTCTTCGATAATCAAAACTATACCACTGTAGCCATGGCACTAGAAGACTCCTTGGTAGCAAAAATACCGCTCACCACTGTCAACACGATCATGCGCCACAACTACGAATTCTGCATGTCGCTCATCAAGCACCTTTCTTCAGAGCTCGGCAAGTCGGACACACGCACCATCAACCTTACGCAAAAGCACGTAAGGGGAAGATTGGCTGAAGCATTAGTATTTCTGAAAGATAGCTATGGCACGGAAGATGATGGATGCACACTAAATGCACGACTAAGCAGAGCCGAACTTGCAGACATGTCAAATATGACCACTAACAATGCCATCCGCACACTTTCCGCATTTTCCTCTGAAAAACTGGTTGACGTTGACGGTAGGAAAATAAAGATTGTAGCAGACGAGGAACTGCGCAAGATTTCAGACTTCGGATAACCTATCCGTTAGTCTGGTATAATTAGATTGATCACCTCTTGTTCTACCGTGATGCTGTATGGCCCGACTGGTGTATTCATCATGCGTCCGTCGATACTCACCAACGCATGGTTAGCTTCCACAACGTGAACCTCACGTGTGCGATAAGGATGTACATTCTTATGATTCAAGAACTTTCCACAAAACAAAAGATAGAAACCCTCGAGCAGTTGGGTCATCTCTGGATGTGAGACCACCGACACGTCGAGCATTCCATTGTAGGGAACGGCATTGGGGGTCTGACCATAGCCTGTGCAGTTGCCCACACATACTGTCATCACCTTACGCTTCACTTCATCGGTGTTTATCTTCAGATGCATCTTATACTCAAGATGCTGGAATATCATGAGCACAAAAGAGCAAAGGAAGGATAGCGTGCGCGAACCGAACATCCGGCGCGTCTGACGCCGTATATTCATGATGGCAGCAATCAAGCCGACATTCACACAGTTCAAGAAAAAACGATGACAACGCTCATGATTCTTATTCTCATAATGGATGCAACCAAGGTCTATCTTGCGGATGCGACGTTCCTTAAGCCACTTTACACTCTGTAGCACTTCGCCTTCCTTCATTCCCCAGAAATGAGCAAAGTCGTTCATCAGACCATTGGGAATAACACCAAGAGCTATGCTATTACGTGTTTCTCTATCCACCCGCATCAGACAATTCACCGCATCGTTGAGCGCCGAGTCGCCGCCTACAATAACAATGGTCTTATAGCCATTGTTTATCATCATCGTGACCAATCTTTCCACACTTTTCTGGTTCTCGCTCTGAATGAAGTCGTAGGACACACCTTCTTCCTTCAAACAGCGTTCTATGCGTTTCCACCGTTTGTGCGAACTGACAAATCCATCATGTTTCGGGCAATAGAGCACGCCCCATCTCGTCTGTTCCATCATTATATTTTATCATTGAGCAGTTTCAAAACTTCGTCAACTTTCCGATCCATCGGCTGCAAGGCATCAATCCAATGAATGTGATAACCGCGGCGTTCCATGCCACGAAACCAAGTCATCTGACGCTTGGCGAACTGGTGAATGGCAATTTCCAATCCCCTGAACATTTCTTCGTAAGTGGTCTTACCTATTAGATATTCAGTGACGAACTTGTATTCCAATCCGTAGTATATCAAATCGTCTGCAGGAATACCGCTATCCAAAAGTGACTGTATCTCATCGACCATTCCGTGCTCTAAGCGTTGACGCAAACGTGCAGTGATCTTCTCACGACGATTAAGTCTGTCGATATCCACACCCACAATCACAGAATCGATTTTAGGAAATTCACGATGAGTTGTAGGATGTTCCAAATTGTAGGTCTCGATTTCTATGGCACGAATGGCACGCTGAGCAGTGTCTACATCGGTCTTGTTGTGCATCACCGAATGATTACGAGATTTCAAGTCCTCAAGCATAGCCGTTAATGTCTCAAGAGACAAACCTTCAAGTTGCGCACGTAGCTCAGGATTTTGGGGTACTGGTGACAGATGATAGCCTCCCAACACCGCTTCTATATAGAGCCCTGTGCCCCCACAAAGAATGGGTTGTACGTTTCGCGCTATGATATCTCGATAGACATCGAGAAAGTCTTGTTGATATTCAAATAGATTATATTTGGTTCCAGGTTCACGAATATCTATCAAGTGATAAGGCACAGACTTAACCTCGACCACATAATCTGCCAAATCTTTACCAGTTCCTATATCCATTCGACGATAAACTTGTCGGCTATCGGCACTGATAATCTCGCCACCCAAGCGGGCTGCAACTGTTGTTGCGAGCGACGTTTTCCCGCTTGCTGTAGGGCCCAATATGGTGAGCAGTCTATTCA
>CAVKQP010000073.1:0-8939 GCA_963658165.1 Clostridium sp. CAG:302
CGACCTCACCATCAACGGTCATACATTTGTCAACCTCGGACTGAAGAGCGGCACCCTTTGGGCTACCACCAACATCGGCGCTACCAACGAGGCAGACTGCGGTGGCTATTATGCTTGGGGTGAAACTGCAACCAAGACAACTTATACGCCTGATAACTATAATTATTTTACAGTAAAAGAAGTTACACAGAATGAACAAACTTTTACTGTTGCAGAAGCCAATAAATACAATAGCCAAGACCAACTTTCTGAATTAGTGTCTTCCGACGATGCTGCTTACACCGTTTGGGGCTCCTACTGCTCAATGCCTACGCAAGACCAATTCAATGAGCTGACAGGCTGCACGTGGACATGGGGCAGTAAGACCAACAGCAACAATGAAACTGTCTATGGTTATACTGTCACCAGCAAGACCAACAACAAGTCCATCTTCTTGCCTTGCACAGGATTTATGATTAATAACAGCATCTACACAGAATCAGCATCCAAGGGTTACTATTGGACGAAAACACTTGATACCGTTATGTTGGGAGCACTCAAATTGGAGTTCAACTCGTCAAAAGTATCAAGCGTTATAACTAGTAGCAGCCTTTCAGATGCCCAATACCGCTCAACCGGTTGCGCCGTGCGTGCCATCATTGGCAAACCAAACACAGGCAACTAATCACACTCCTTCACTTCCAAAGAATCCCGAAAGCCAACGCAGCTTCCGGGATTCTTTGCGTCTATAACCACTCCTCTGCCCCACTCTACGCCAAGAAATTAAACACGATTTATTTTGTCTGATAAATTAATTATATCTATCTTTGCACGTAAAATTAGTTAACAGACAATCTCTTGATATTATGAATCTGAAAGTAAGGTTAGCAGTGATGAACTTCCTCGAATTCGCAGTTTGGGGAGCATACCTCACCTCTATGGGCCAATATCTGGGCAAAGCCGGAATGGGAGCCGAAATATCTTGGTTTTATGCCATCCAAGGCATCGTATCCATCTTTATGCCTACACTGATGGGCATCGTGGCAGACAAGTGGATACAACCCCAACGACTGCTGGGCATCTGCCACCTGTTGGCTGGCATCGCCATGATCGGCTTGTTCTGCATGGGCGAGAGCACTGCCAACCCCAATGAATCGCTCTTCATCGCCGTCTACACCATCAGCGTAGCATTCTACATGCCCACGCTGGCACTGTCTAACACCACGGCATTCACCATTCTGAAAGACCACGGCTTAGACACCGTGAAAGACTTCCCACCCATCCGCGTGTTCGGAACGGTGGGCTTCATCCTCATGATGTGGTTCGTCAACTGCGCCACATGGGACAACGGCTCCTTCGGATTCATGCTCGGCGAGAACGCCAACAAGTTTCAATACACCCACTTCCAGTTCCTCATGTCAGGACTGGCGGGCATCGTGCTCTTCCTCTATTGCAACTCTCTGCCACAGTGCAAGATCATCAAGAAAGAGAATCAAACCATGGCAGAAGTGTGGGGGCTCAACGCCTTCAAGCTCTTCAAGACCCGCAAGATGGCTCTGTTCTTCATCTTCTCCTGTCTGCTGGGCATGTCGCTCCAAGTGACCAACGGCTATGCCACACCCTTCATCACGAGCTTCAAGGGCGACCCACTGATGGCAGACACCTTTGCTGCCAACAATGCCACCCTGCTGGTGTCCATCTCGCAGGTGTCTGAAGCCCTCTGCATCCTGCTCATCCCCTTCTTCCTGAAACGCTACGGCATCAAGATCGTGATGCTCATCGCCATGTTTGCATGGGTGCTGCGTTTCGGATTCTTCGGTGTGGGCAACCCCGCCTTCCCTGGCGTCATCCTCTTCGTGCTGTCGTGCATCGTCTACGGCGTGGCGTTCGACTTCTTCAACGTGTCGGGTGGACTCTTCGTCGACCAGCAGTGCGACGTGAAGGTGAGAGCCTCAGCCCAAGGTTTGTTCATGCTCATGACCAACGGCCTCGGCGCTACCATCGGCACGCTGCTCGCAGGAGAGGTGATCAACCACTACTGCCAGTGGACCGACGAGGGCTATCTGCTCGGCAACTGGCAGGCATGCTGGCTCATCTTCGCCACCTACGCCCTCGTGGTGGGCGTCTTGTTTGCCTTCGCCTTCAAGACCAAGCACACTGAAAAGGAGGTGTAGCCTATGGAACAGTTGTTCTTCAGAGGACTCAGCGAAATCATCGGCACAGAGGAGGTGGGACTCATCTCGCTGACCGACGAGCAGCAGAAGCGGCAGATCGTGGTGGTGTGCGACCAACACATCGTCCACCAGTTTCGCTTGCGCATGATGGGCGTTGCCTGCAAGCAGCGTCTGCCCGAAGCCCTGTATGCCACACTCCTGCGCGACACGGGCAACGAAAGCTATCACGTCTTCATCAGCGCCATCCACAACGGCGTGTATGAGACCTACCTCTGCAACACGATGAATGGAGAGAAAGAGGAAATAAGAGCCAGCGACGGCGCCCTGCTCGCCTTCATCGGCAAACTGCCCATCTTCATCGACGACGAACTGTTTGCCCGCCAGAGCGTCAGTTTCTCGCCCAAAGCCGAAGGACTGAGCCTGCCCATCAACGCCATATCGGAAGATATGCTCCACGATGCGCTCAAGACCGCCATCGAAAGAGAGAACTATGAACTCGCCGAACAGCTCAACAGCGAACTGAAGCGGCGCAAGAAACAAAATACACAAGATAATACAAACGCATGAAAGAAGCCAGATATTTCTTCGTTCCCGATGCGGAAAACCAAGACGAACTGCCCCTCGACGAAGCCATGCACGCCCTCCGCGTGTTGCGCCTGAAGAGCGGCGACGAGATGTTCCTCATGGATGGTGTGGGCAACTTCTACCGCGCGGTGGTCACACTCGCTGCCACCAAGCGGTGTATGTATGAGATAAAGGAGCAGATGCCCCAACAAAAAGCATGGCGCAACCGCATACACCTCGCCATCGCCCCCACCAAGATGATGGACCGCATCGAGTGGATGCTCGAGAAAGCCACCGAGATAGGCTTCGACGAGGTGAGCTTCCTCAACTGCAAGTTCTCCGAACGACGCATGCTCCGCACCGTGCGCCTCGAGAAGATAGTGGTAGGAGCCGTGAAGCAGAGCCGCAAACCATGGAAACCCGTGATCAACGCGATGTCCTCCTTCCGCGACTTCATCAACACGCCACGCGAAGGCCGTAAGTTTATCTGCCACTGCTACGAGGAAATAGAGAAGAAAGACTTCTACACCCTGCTGCAACAACCAGCCTCCGACGGCCCTGAGGGCGACATCACCGTGCTCGTGGGACCAGAGGGCGACTTCTCCATCGACGAAGTGCGTATGGCCATGGAGCATGGCTACGAGTCGGTATCGCTCGGCAACGCCCGTCTGCGCACCGAGACAGCAGGTCTCTCCGCCATCATGATGAGTCAGCTGACGAGAAGACTATAATACCATAGAATGATGAAACACCTTTTTTATTCTTTATTGTTGATGGTCGTTGCCACCCTTTGTTCTTGTTCGAGCGACGACTACGTCAACGCCATTCCCGACGGCAGCACCGCCCTCATCAGCATAGACCTTACGAAGATGTCTGCCTCAGAGGCAGGTAGCACCAACTTCCTTCAGGAAGTGCTCCACGTAGACGACGTGAAAGACTGCGGCATCGACGTGAAGAGCAAGTTCTATCTCTTCGAGTCGGCAGAAGGCAACCTCGGTCTTTGTGCCAAGGTGAGCGACGAGAGCGACCTGAAGCAGTGGATCGAGAAACTGTCGAAACAAGCTATAGCCCAAAAGCCAACAGAGCGCAAGGGCTACACCTTCAGCGTCTTGAAAGACAGTTGGATGGTGGGCTTCTCCAGCAAGTCGCTCCTCGTCATGGGGCCTGTGGTGGGAGCCGCACAAGCACAGATGCAACTCCAGATGGCACGCTACCTGGGAGCCGACGAAGACCGCGGCATTAAGAACAGTCCGCTCTATGCCAAGATCGACTCCATCAGCAGTGGCGTAGCACTCGTGGCACAGGCACAAGCCCTGCCCGAAAAGATGGTGGCTCCCTTCACCATCGGCGCACCGAAGGATGCCGATGCCTCACAAGTGCTCATCGCAGCGAGCATCGAGATGAAAGACGGCTGCATGAACATCGACGGACAAACGTTCTCTTTCAACAAGCAGATCAACCAAGCACTCGCAGACGCTGCCAAGACCTACCGCCCCATTCAAGGCAAATACTTGGGCAGCATGGAAGCCAGCGCTCTCATGGGCATGTTTGTCAACGTGGACGGCAAGGAATATATCAAGCTCCTGCAGAGCAACAAGGGCATGCAAGCCCTGCTGACGGGCATCAACACCGCCATCGACATGGACAACATCATACGCAGCGTGAACGGCGACCTGAGCATCGTGCTCCCCACATGGTCGGACGACAACGTGCAGATGTCTATCGCAGCCGAGTTGGCAGACCGCAACTGGCTCGCCGACGTGGACTACTGGAAGCAGTCGTGCCCCAAAGGTAGCCGCATCACCGACTGGACGAAAGACGCCTACTGCTACACCAAAGGCAAGACATCGTTCTATTTCGGTGCTTCTGCCGACAACCAGTTCTACAGTGGCGACACGGAGCAATCTGCCCTCGCCTCCATCGGCACCGCACAAAAACCCCTCCCCGACTCCATCCGCAAACAGATAGCGGGCAAGAAGCTCGCCATGCTCTTCAACCTCGCTGCCCTCACCGAAGGCCACGACGAGGTGAAAGCAGTCAGCTCACTGCTCACACCCCTCTTTGGCGACATCAAAGCAATCGTTTATAGCATCAAATAAAACATGGAAAAGATAGTCTTTCATTCCGTTCTCCCTGCCATCTTCGCCCACCGCGACGACCTGCACTCGGAGATATGGCAACAGGAAGTGACACTCGAAAAGGGACATCTCTACCTCGTAGAGGCAGACAGCGGCAAGGGCAAGAGCACCTTCTGCAGCTATGTGGTCGGCTACCGCAACGACTACGACGGACAGGTGATGTTCGACAACACCGACACCAAGACCTTCCGCGTTAAAGACTGGACTCTGATGCGCCAACGCCACATCAGCCACCTCTTTCAAGAACTGCGCCTCTTCCCCGAACTCACCGCCATGGAGAACGTGGAGATCAAGAACAAACTGACCCACTTCAAGAGTCGCAAGCAGATAGAGGAATGGTTCGAACGCCTCGGCATCGGCGACAAGAAAGATGCCCTCATCGGCCGCATGAGCTTCGGACAGCAGCAGCGCGTGGCAATGATGCGCGCCCTCGTGCAGCCCTTCGACTTCATCCTCGCCGACGAACCCGTGAGTCACCTCGACGACAACAACTCGCGCATCATGGCAGACATCATGATGGACGAGGCACGCCAACAGGGGGCAGGCGTCATCGTGACCAGCATCGGCAAACATATGGATTTGAACTATGAAAAAACACTGAGACTATGAACCTCGTTTGGAAATTACTACGTCAGCATATCAGCATTCCGCAGTTCGTCGGCTTCTTCTTTGCCAACCTCTTCGGCATGCTCATCGTCTTGCTCGGCTTTCAGTTCTACCAAGATGTGTTGCCCGTCTTTACCGCTGGCGACAGCTTCATGAAGGCAGACTATCTCATCGTGAGCAAGCGCATCGGCACCGCCAGCACCCTCAGTGGGCGCACCAACACCTTCACGGGTAGCGAGATCGACGACCTCACCAACCAAGGGTTTGTCAAGAAGGTGGGCAAGTTCACCTCTACCGAATACAAGGTAGACGCATCTATGGGCGTCAACGGCACACAGGTGCTCAACTCCGAACTGTTCTTCGAAAGCGTGCCCGACGAGTTTGTCGACGTGCCCTTGGCAGAATGGAAATACACTGAGAAGAGCAACGTGGTGCCCATCATCCTGCCGCGCACCTATATCAACATGTACAACTTCGGTTTCGCCCAGAGTCACTCGCTGCCCAAGATTAGCGAAGGACTGATGGGCATGATCGACTTCCGCATCTTCATCCATGGCGGCGGTCATGAGGCGCGCGAGTTCAAAGGCAAGGTCATCGGCTTCTCCAACCGTCTGAACACCATCCTCGTGCCCCAGACGTTCATGGACTGGAGCAACAACTACTACGAACCCAACCAGCAGAGCGACCCCACACGCTTGATTGTCGAGGTGGTGAACCCCGCCGACGAACACATCACGCAATATCTCGACCGCAAGGGCTACGAGGTGGAGAGCGACAAACTCAATGCCGAGAAGACCACCTACTTCCTCAAGATGGTAGTGAGCCTCGTCATGGTCATCGGCTTGGTCATCTCTGTGCTGAGTTTCTACATCCTCATGCTGAGCATCTATCTGTTGGTGCAGAAGAACAGTGCCAAGTTGGAAAACCTGCTCCTCATCGGCTATAGTCCCTCGCGTGTGGCTCGCCCCTATCAGTGGCTCACCATCACGCTCAACCTCGCCGTGCTCGTCATCGCCTGGATCACGCTCTACATCGTGCGAGGCTACTACATGGGCATCATCGAGACACTCTTCCCGCAGATAGAAGAAGGTTCCTTCCTCCCTGCCATCGTCGTAGGCGTAGCCCTCTTCGTCCTGGTGACCATCATCAACCAGACGGCCATCCGCCGCAAGATCACCCACATCTGGCACCACAAAGAGCTATAACCCTTTCTAGTAGTCGACGCGTTATTGTTGCACGGGATTTGCAATCCCGTGCTAAGCTAATCCCATGGGATTTGTAATCCCAGAATACTCCCTCGTTCATGCCCGTGTGTGGTGGGGATTACAAATCCCCTAAAGTATGCTGCTTCGGGATTGCAAATCCCGAAGAACTGTGAAGCGATAAGGTAGTAGTCGACGCGCCCTCGCGTCGTACCCTAACATACAAAGGAAATGATTGGCGTGGCAAGCATTTCACTCTTGCGCTAAGGGGCAGACGGGGGCGCCAGCCCTACTACGCTATGCGCTTCCTATGCCTAATACGAACAAACAAAAAGGGCCAGCAAAAAACTGCTGACCCTTTTATTGTTATTGCATCAAGATGTTTCCTTTATCATCCATCGGAAGATCTTTGTCATCATCATAGATGATCGTAAAGTTTTTCTTCTTATCAGTCGTCGTCGAGTCATACATCATCGCCTGCGGTTCTACGTAGACGAGTGATATATTAGGAGATTGATACATTTGCTTTTTCATGGTACGCGCTTTTATTTAATGATTACTTTGAATGTCTTGTTTCCTCTCTTCACGATGTTCAATCCCTGCTGCAATCCTTGGGTGCGGCGACCAGCAGCATCGTAATATTCAGCGGCTGATGTGCTCTGGTCTGCATCCACTGCATTGATGCCCGTAGCCTCGTCATCTGCCACAATGCTCAGGATGGCAGAGCGTGAACTGTCGTCGGTCTTGATGTAGGCACGATAGGGATTCATCTTCACGCCCTGAGTAGAAGAAGCATATTGGGCCACGCTATAGAACTTGTCGTTGGCGATGAAGTAGCCATTGCCTGCTGTGAGCACTTCTCCCTCGAACGCTCCCACCATAGCGGTACTCTCGGAGGGAGTTGCAGGGATGGTCACTACCGAAGCATAGGAGGCTTTCACGGTGATGTCGTCCTGCGTGTCGGTCTTCTTGCAGATCACCACAGGCGTACCTGCTGTGATGGTGCCCGATTCTATCTTGCTGAGGGTGACGCTCTCTGTGCCCACCTCGTCCATCGAATAGAACTTACAAGTGTTTTCCTCGTTCGTCACGTCTATCGAGAACGGCAAACAGAGTGTGCCCCACTTGGTGCTCATCTGGCGAGTGTAAGAAGCACTCTTCGCCTTATATTCATCGTCGAGGATGAAGTCCGCGCCGTCTACTATCGTCAGGTCATCGATAACCAGCGGAGTGCCCGCAGCACCAATGATCTTCGAGCCGTTGGTGCCCACCTTCTTGGTGAAATAGCCCGTGGTGTAGTTGGCATAATTGATATTTTTAGCGTCGTTGCAATCCACTTTGCTGGCATCATACTCTATAGCCCCCTTCAATTTGGGACAGTCTTTAAATATATTGGTGCCATATCTTAGCGTGAAGCCTTCAGAACTATAAATAGTTGTCAACGATGTACATCCGTTAAACATGTTATAAGCGTGCGCCCAACTCGTTGATGGGGTTTTAAAACTAGACAAATCGAGCATAGTTAGCTTCGGACAATCCCAGAACATCTGGTCCATAGTTTTTATATTCACGGTATTGAACGAGGACAGGTTTACTGAGGTCAGTTTGGAACAATAAGCAAACATATACTCCATGGTAGTGACCGCAGAGGTATTGAACGAGGAACAATCGATAGAAGTCATTGCCTCACAGCTCATAAACATATCTTCCATCGTAGTCACATTCGCCGTGTTGAAGTGAGACAAGTCTACGCTCGCAAGGCCACTGCAGAAGCAAAACATACTTTCCATAGAAGTCACCTCCGATGTGTTCAGATATTCCATTCCCTCAATGCTGGTCAGTTTTGACATCGATCTAAACCAACCATAGGTAGAAGTGGGGCGTGCCTCACTAAAGCTCTTGTCGAACACCACCTTACATACTTTATCTTTATTGCTATACCAAGCTGGGTAGCTGCCTGTGGCATTCAGTTCATAGTCGCCGTCTTGCTTATCGCTACCATAATAGAACGTGAGGGTCGTGCCAGAGAGTCGCACATACGCCTCGTCGTCTGCCCATGCTGCCGCGGGGGTCAAAGCCCACAGCATCATCACGATAGCCACCATCATTGAGGTGTGCCAAAAATATGTACTTTTCTTCATATCCTATATTTGTTAGTTTTTACGTTTATCTATACATTCACCTATAAGTAGTCGACGCGCCCTCGCGTCGTACCCTTGCGCCCAGAGGATGATATGCTTGTCACGCCATTCACTCGTGCGCTAAGGGGCAGGCGG
>CAVKQP010000074.1:0-8922 GCA_963658165.1 Clostridium sp. CAG:302
GGCAGAACGAGGGAGTCATCTGGGATTACAAATCCCATGGGATTACCATGCTCGGGATTGCAAATCCCGAGCAACAAGTGGTGAAGCGCGTAGGTAGTAGTCGACGCGCCCCCGCGTCGTACCCTATCGTCCAAAGGAAGAAAGGAAGAACGGAAGAATGGCGTGCCGCGCATATCCATGTCACAGAAATGTCATATCGGTGACACGGAAAAGAAAAGGCGATTGCCGAACTTTGCATCCATATTATTGGATACAAAGACGAAGAATATGAACAAAACGAAATCGGCTGTCTGCCTACTGCTCGGCTTGTTGGCTATTGCCCCAGTCTCAGCACAAGAAAAGGAAACCATTGACCTCACTCCCCACATCCACGGCACAGTGCGTGGCAAGTATGAATATCAGACGCAAGACAACACCCGACGCTTCGAGGTGCGCAACGCTCGCATCAGCGTTGACGGCAAGGTGTCTGCGGCAGTGGCATACAAGTTGGAGATAGACCTCTGCGACGAGGGACAAACCAAGATGCTCGATGCCTATACAAGACTTACTCCCGTAGACAAACTGCAACTGACCCTCGGACAGATGCGCGTGCCGTTTACCATCGATGCACACCGCTCTCCCCATCAACAGTATTTCGCCAACCGCTCGTTTATTGCCAAGCAGGTGGGCAACGTGCGTGACGTGGGTTGTACGGTGGGCTACACCTTTCACCCAGGATTTCCTATCATCGTTGAGGCTGGCTTGTTCAATGGTTCTGGACTAACCAACCAGAAGGACTACTGGACGCGTGAGGTGAACTTCTCTGCCAAGGCGCAGATGTTCTTCCCTAAGGGATGGAACCTGACGCTCAGCACCCAGAAGATAAAGCCTGGGGATGTGACGGTGATGATGTATGATGCGGGTGCCTATTGGCATGCGAAAGGTTTTCATATAGAGGGAGAATATCTCTACAAGCACTATGAGAATAATGCTTTCCGCAATGTGTATGCCGTGGATGCCTTCGCCTCGTATGACATCGCCTTGAAGAAGTGCTTCTTCTCGAAGATTACGCCCTTGGTGCGCTACGACTATATGACTGATCACAGTGATGGAAAGGCATACACGCTGCAGACTGCTGCCGATGGTACGGAGGTGAAGGGACTGAAGGTGAACGATGTGCAGCGCGGCAGATTGACAGGTGGTGTGACGCTGAGCATCAACAAGCCCTTCGTGTCGGACATCCGCGTAAACTATGAGAAATATTTCTATCGCAAGGGCGCTACGCCCAAGACTTCAGAAAAAGACAAGTTCGTCGTCGAACTGATGACGCGCTTCTAAAGAAAATGCGTGACAAGCGATTCGCCTTGTTGCTAAGGGGCAGGCGGGGGCGCCCGCCCTACTAGTAGTCGACGCGCCCTCGCGTCGACCTGCTCGCATATGAATAGCATGTCTCACTATTCTTCTACTGTTCTTACTGTTCTTACTGTTCTTCGGGATTTGCAATCCCGAAGCAGCAAACTCCATGGGATTTGTAATCCCACCACACACGGGCAGAACGAGGGTGTCATCTGGGATTACAAATCCCATGACATTACCATGCTCGGGATTGCAAATCCCGAGCAACAAACATGAAACTACGTGACAAGCATATCACCTTGGTTGCTAAGGGGCAGGTGAGGGCGCCCGCCCTACTATGAAGAGGCGCATAGAAAGAAACATAAAAAAGGGATGGCGTCATTGCCATCCCTTTTGCGTTGCTTCTATTTCTGTGATTCTTCAGGCGCCTTGTCGATCAAGTCCATGAACTGGTCGAGCTTAGGCGTGATGATAATCTGGGTGCGGCGGTTGCGCTGCTTGCCCACCTCGGTGTTGTTCGATGTCACGGGGTTGTATTCGCCGCGACCACCAGCAGTGAGACGTTTCGGGTCTACGCCATACTGGTTCTGCAGTGCTTGCACCACGCTCGATGCGCGCAGACAGGAGAGATCCCAGTTGTTGCGGATGTTCTTCATCGAAGCAGCCGATGCGTTCACAGGCACATTGTCGGTGTTACCCTCAATGAGCACCTCATAGTCCTTATAGTCTGTGATGATCTTGGCAATCTTACTCAAGGTCTCAGCAGCACGGTCGTTGATCTCATAGCTGCCACTCTTGTAGAGCATGTTGTCGGCGAGCGAGATGTAGACCACGCCCTTGAGCACCTGCACATCCACCTCTTTCATCTCCTCCTTGCTCAGTGAACGGGTGAGGTTGTTGGTGAGCACCATGTTGAGCGAGTCGCTCTTGCTCTTCACCTCGACGAGGTGGCGGATGTATTGGTTAGACTCGTTGATCTGGTCTACGAGTTTCTCGATGCTCACATTGTTCTGGCTGGCATTGCTCAAGCTCTTGTCGAGTGAACTCTGGAGATTGGTATAAGCCTGCTTGGTCTGTGCGAGCTGCTCCTCAAGACTGGCAACGCGAGCCTTGCTGGCAGCAAGTTGCTCCTTGGCATCCTGATAGTTGCCGGTGAGTTCCTTGTTCTCGCGCTGGCAGTTCTCTAAATCTTTCTTGCTGGCGCAACTGGTCGCCATGAGGCAGCCGGCAACGAGCGAAAGCACTAATACGTTCTTCTTCATATTCATTACTTTTGGTTTATAATTCGTGTATGCTTCCTATATGACGTTTCATGAAGAAGGAAGTAAACCGGAATTAAGCGTATTTAACAAGCGAAAGGCACGTTGCCCCCTTATTTAACTTCTTCTATCAATTCTTGGATGCGCTGGCGCAACTTGACGAGGTTGGCAGGCTTGGTGATATAGTCGTTCATGCCGCAACCGATGCCCTCCTTCTCATCGGCTGCGTAGGCGTAGGCGGTGAGTCCGATGATGGGCACGGTGGTAGACAACTTTCTGATTTCCTGTGTCGCCTCATAGCCGTCCATGATGGGCATGCCGATGTCCATGAGGATCAGTTGCGGGTGGTGCTCCTTGAAGAGTTCCACCGCTTCCTTGCCGTTCCATGCGTGTATCAGATTGTAGTCCTTCTTGAGCACCACATCCAGCAGCTTGTAGTTGCTGGCGTTGTCCTCTGCGATGAGGATGTTTATCTTGTTATTATCCATGATGCGTTAGCTTTTTAGATGTAATCCTCCTGCCCCACATCGTTGGGGTCAGCCGGATAGAGTGGAATGGAGAACATGAAGCGTGCTCCTTCTTTGTAAGAGGTGTCGACCCAGATGTGGCCGTTCATACCCTCAATGATGACTTTGCAGAGGGCGAGTCCCAAACCAGTGCCCTGGACGAATGGGTTGAGTTTGACGAAGCGCTCGAAGATGTATACCACCTTGTCTTCAGGGATGCCGATGCCCGTGTCGGTCACGGAGAAGATGATGGTGCTCTTCTGTTCGTCGACGGTGAAGCCCAGACGGATGTGCCCTTTCTTGGTGAATTTGCTTGCGTTGGTCAGCAGGTTGATGATCACCTGCTTCAAGCGCAACGGGTCGATCTTGATGTAGAGCTTGTCCACGGGGAAGTCTTCTTGAAATTCCACGTTCTCCAACTTCTTCGCTTGTTTCACCGATGCCAAACAGTTGTGGCATATCATGACCAGTTCGCAAGGTTTCAAGGCGATGGTGATGCGTCCCGACTCGATGCGTGAGATGTCGAGGATGTCGTTGATGAGGTTGAGCAGCAGGTTGGAGTTCTCCTTGATGATGCTACTAAACTGCACCTTCTCTTCCTTCGAGTAGTCGTCCATGGTCTGCAGTTCGGAGAAGCCCACGATGGCGTTGAGCGGTGTGCGTATCTCGTGACTCATGTTGGCAATGAACGAGGTCTTCAAGCGGTTGGCCTCTTCGGCTGCGTCTTTGGCTTTGATCAGTTCCTTGCTCTGCTTGACGAGAATGTCTTTCAGATGGCGGAGCCTGTGGATGTAGTAGAGGGCGAACGCCAGACAACCGAGCAGGAACAAGGTGGACGCCGTGATGGCGATGATCGCCTTCTGGTATTTGTGTATGAAGTCCTCCTCTTGGTTGATGATGGTAGTGCCGGCGGGCAATTTCCCCTCATCTAGGTGGAATGCCTTGAGCTGTGGTTCGCTGAAGATGTATTTGCACGGACGTATCCAGTGCAGGTTTTTCTTTTCAGCGCCATATTTCAGATAGTTGTAAGCCAAGTCGGCAAGTTCGCGCCCGATGATGGAATAGGAGGGCACGTAGCCACCTATCGCCCAGTCGTTGATGCCTACCGATGAGAGTGAGAAGGCGGGCAACTTGAGGTTAGCTTTGCGGAGATCTTCTGTGGTGTTGGCGAGCACGTAGCTCTCGTTGCAGTCTATGCGCCATGTGCCGATGAGGAGCACCGTGTTGGGAGCCATCTTCTTGAGATTGTCGCACATCTTGGGCAACGGCACTTGTCTGCCGTCGAGCAGAAGCAGATGGGTTTTGCTATGTTCTTGAAACTCTTTCCGCACGAGTGCCTGCATGCAGAGTCCGCCAAACGTGAAGTCGGAGAGGAATGCCAAGGTCTTCATCTGCGGATAGAACCGATTGACCAAGTCGAGATTGCGCTCGATGTCATACTGGTAGTAGATGCCACCCACGATGTTGAAGTCCTTGAACTCGGTGTACTCCCGACTTTCGGGCATCCACGTCTTCAGGTCGACATTGTCTTTCGGCAGTTCCACGGTGTTGGTGCTGACCATGGCAGCCATGACGGGCACGGTGTGGGCAAACTGAGAGTCCTGTGCCAAGAAGGCTGCCCACGCTTCCTGTCCCATGATGATGATGAGCCCTGGTGGGTTTTTCTCATGATGGGAGAGCAGCTTCCTCATCCTTTCCTTCCATTCAAGTGCCTCAGAGAGGTTCTTGCAGTTCATCGTCTCGATGGAGATGTTGGCGTTCTGCCCACTCTTGATTCCGTATTCTTCGTAGAGCTCCGCCAAGTTGGTGTTCATGCGCTCCGTGTCCGGATTGTAGGAAGTGATGATCAGGATCTGGCGCAAAGCACCCTTAGACGCCATGGCGACAGTAGCCAGCGAAAGAAAAAGGCAACAAAGCCACACCTTTCTTATATAGGTGACGATTCTCATGCCAGTTTCATCGCGTGGATTTGTATCGTGTTGAGCAAGCGGTCGGGCACGATAGGCTTTGCCACATAGTCGTTGACGCCCATGTCGTAGCATTCGGTGATGTTGTCATGGTCGGTGATGGCTGAAGTGACGATGATCGCCATCTGCTCCTTGGTGTACTTCTCGCGGATGGCTTTGATGAGGTCCCAACCGTTGATGTCGGGCATCATCAGGTCGAGGAGTACGATCTGCGGTTTGAACGACTCGATCTTTTCCAATGCCTCTTCGCCGCTTTCGGCGGTCTCAACGGTGGTGCTCAGCTTCTTGATGATGGCTGAAACCAACATGACATTGGTGGAAATGTCGTCTACAACTAAGACTCTTAATTTATCCATATTCGTATCATTTTAACGGGGACATGCCTACAGGCAGGAATGTATGCCGTCGATGTCGCAGACGACACCTTTGTCTGTGGTCAGTTCCTTGAAGTTGATCTTGTTGAAAATGTTGTGGTGAGTGCCTATCACCACAACATCGTAGCGCACGGAGAGTACGTCGGGATTGGTAGAGACGCTGATGTTGTATTCGCGTTCTATTTTGTTGACATCTACCAAGGGGTCGTAGACCGTGACGGGATAGTCCATGTTTGCCAGATGGTGATAGAGGTCGGCAACCTTTGTGTTGCGGATGTCATCACTATCGGGTTTGAACGAGAAGCCCATTATCAGCACACGGGTGGTCGTGGTAGTCATGCCGCGACGTTCGGTGTATGCCTTGATCTTGTCGGCGAGCCAGTGCGACATGCTCTCGTTCTCCTCACGTGCCGTAGCCAACAGCGAGGGATCGATGCCTGCCTTTTGGGCTTTGTCTATCATGTAGTAGGGGTCGACGGCAATGCAGTGGCCGCCCACCAGTCCTGGCGTAGCAGAGATGAAGTTCCACTTGGTAGCTGCCGCTTGTGTCACCTCGTTCAGGTCGATGTTCATCTTGTCGAAGATGCGGCGGAACTCGTTGAAGAAGGCAATCAGCACGTCGCGCTGACAGTTCTCCATGATCTTGCATGCCTCGGCGGTGCGTATGTTGGGAGCCTTGTAGGTGCCGTTGGTGAGCACGGAGTTGTACAGGCTGTCGATGATTTCTGCCACTTCGGGCGTAGAACCGCTGGTCACCTTGGTGATGTTCTCAATGGTGTGCTCGGTGTCGCCGGGGTTGATGCGCTCGGGAGAAAAACCGACAAAGAAGTCGCGGTTGTATTTCAGACCAGATGTCTTCTCCAATAGGGGAGCGCAGACCTCCTCAGTGAGGCCTGGATATACGGTAGACTCATAGATGACGATGTCTCCTTCTTTGAGCAGTCGGGCAATGGCTGTGGTGGCGTCGCACACGCAGCTCGTGTCGGGCTTGTGGTCTTCATGGACGGGCGTAGGCACCGCGATGATATACACGTTGCAGTCCTTGAGATCGGAGATGTTGCTGGTCAGTCGCAGCCCTTGTGCCAACGCTCGGGCTAAGGTCTTGTCTTCGGAAATCTTGACATGCTCCAATGTTTCTACTTTATGGGGGTTGATGTCGTATCCGATGGTATCGTATTTCTTGGCGTAGAGGCAAGCCAACGGTATGCCCACATATCCCAGTCCTACGATTCCTACCTTAAACTCTTCGTGTTGTTCTTTCATTATATTGTATTGTCCTTAAGTTTTTATATTCTTTCCAATTGTGCATACCGCGAGATCTTCTTGGGGTTCCACGCGTCCTTGTAGGAGCGCATGAAGAAGATTTCCTGTATGTGTGCCACGGTTCTCGCGATGCGCAGGAAGTAGCCCGTGTAGGGCGACATGAGGGGCATGAACCTGTAGAGGTGTGCCTCCTCTTTCTTCCGTTCCGACACCATCATGATGAGCAGGAATGCCAACTGCGAGAAGCAGAGTCGGATGAAATAGCCGAGCACCAGCACTTCGATGATGTGCGTGTTGAAGGTGATCAACAGTTGGATGACGTAGAACACCCACAGGAAGTTGAGCACGCAGTCGTACATGAGACTCTCTAGGTTGGATAGCCAGTTGAGCACGTTCCAGTTCCTGTTAGGAAGCAGGATGTCTTTGTGCTTGCGAACCCTGAACCTGACCAGTGAGCGCGACCAGCGGATGCGCTGGCGGTAGAGCTTGAACCACTGGGTTGGCACGTTGGTCATGCAGATGGCATCGTGGGCGAATTTCACCTTGTAGCCCGCCTTGCGGAACTTCTGTGTGATGTCGCCGTCGAGTCCAGGACCGATGTCCCAGAAGCCCACCTCTTTCATCACCTTCCTGTCGAAGGCACCGAACGCCCCCGAGATGATATGGTAGATGCCCAATGAGCTGGTCACGATGCGTCCCACTTGTATGCGCTTGAGATATTCCACCGCTTGCAGCGATGTGCATATCGTGTCGTCGTAGTTGCGCACCTTCACGCATCCGCCCACGGCTTTCACCTTACTGTCCATATAGAACGGTATGAGGATCTTTTCGATGGCGTCGCGGTCGAGTGAGGAGTCGGCGTCAAGGCAGATGATGTATTTGCCTCTTGCCATGTTGGCTCCGTAGTTGCTGGCGGCAGCCTTTCCGCCGCGTGTCTCCAGTCGCAGGTAGTGCTGCAAGATGCCTGCTTTCACCAAGTCGTTGCAGATGAGCTCCGTGTTGTCGTCGGAACCATCGTCCACGACAATCAACTCGTAGTTGCGGTAGGTCTGCTCCTTGAGGGTTTTCACCAACTTATAGATGTGTCTGCCCTCGTTCTTTCCTGGCACGAGAATGCTCACCAACGGATTCTCTCGAAGCAAGAAGAACCGTGCGAGTTCCTTGTCCTTGCGGATGGTCTTGTAGCGGAACACCCGCGAACCGATCACGAGATATTCCAAGATATAGTAGCGTGGCATCTCGATGAAGAACAGAAACCAATAGGTGTTGATGATGCTTGAAAACGTGAGCGAGCTGATCCAGTCGACAAACTCGTTGATGGGTTCAATCAGTTCTAACAGCATATCGTCGTTCTCCCCTTTAGTTGAGCCATGCCACCAGGAAGGCTATGATGATTGCCAACAGTCCGGCGGTGAACACCAGCAGTGCCACTATCTTCTTGTAGAAGGTTGTTTGCAGCTCGTCTTTGTTTACTTTTTCTTCTTTGTGTTGGAACTCCGACAGGTCGGGCACCTCCACGGTTTGCACTGGCTCGCTCGAGTAGTTGCTGAAGTCGTCGGGCACTGATGCCACATAGGTCATGTTCTCGAAGAAGTCCTCGTAGTTGTCTTCGTGGGTCTTCTCTTGCGACATGAACGTGTAGCACACGGTTTCTTCTGGTTCTATCTTGTTGGCAATCTTGCGAATGCCTACCGACAGGTCGTGGCGGAACTGGGCGACGATGGCTTGGTCGTCTACATCTTCCTGGAAGATGGCTCTCGCCACGTAGAAGATATTGTTGTTGTATGATACCTTGTAGTTGAAGAACAACTTGCAGAGGTCTGCCTGTATGCTGTCTTTGATCTTGATGGTCTTTCTTTCCTTGTCCAGCACCCACACCTTGCCGATGAGTATGGCGTACTTTGAGCCCAAGTGGTTCTCGAGCAACTGACGGCGGATACGTCTGCACAAGATGTTGTACTCCATGAAGTTGTCATAGTAGTTGGTGAAGTTGGAGAAGATCACGCTACCCTCAGTGAGTGCTCTGATGCCCTCCTCGGTAATCTCTGTGTCCACCACATCGTGCGGAATGAGTCTGCTCACATCCGATGTCTCCTCGCAATTGGTGCAGACGGCTTTGGTCTCTGGGGTAGTAAACGAGTTGCCGCAGGTGTTGCAAGAGTAGATGACCGCAGGGCGGTCGTAGTCCACGCCGATGTGGCGCAGCATCTTGTGACAC
>CAVKQP010000075.1:0-8893 GCA_963658165.1 Clostridium sp. CAG:302
GTGACGAAAGATGCCGAACAGGAAACTGAAGAAGAGGCAAAAACAGCCAAGACCATCAGCATCCGCGTAAGTGCATTGCGCAATTTCGTGGCAGCAGCCATTGCTATTGTGGCGATTCTTTTATATCCTTCGCCCGTCAGCAACCCCAACATTCAGCAAGGAGCCATCAATACGGACATTCTCGACAAGATTATGCCCGTAGAGGTAGCAGCCCCACAAACGAGCTTGCCAGTGGCTGAGAAAGAAAGCAAGGCCATCACCCATGAAGCTCCTATTGCAGAAACTACGGATAAACTCCACGAAGACAGCAACTTCTACTGCATCGTATTGGCAAGCAAAATTACAAAGACCAATGCGTGTGCATACGCCCAAAAGCTACGCGACAAAGGTTTTGACAAGGCTGAAGCACTCGTTCGAAAGAATGGTTCAAAGGTTATCTATGGTCATTATAAGACCGAAAACGATGCCTACAACGCCCTCAATGCGCTCAGCGACAACGAAGCCTTCTCCGACGGATGGGTGACCCACATTAAATAGAAACGCACCCCACTAACACCATCATTATTATGAAAAGGGTAAGATGCCCCAAGTGTGATAGTTTCATCACGTTTGATGAAACAAAATACGAAGACGGACAGAAACTCGTATTCCAATGTAACGAATGCGGAAAACAGTTTGGCATACGCATCGGTGTATCGAAACTACGCAAGACGCAAAAAGAGGAAAACGACAATCCAGACAACCAGACGGACGGAGAAGCTCCCTATGGCTCGATTGTAGTCATTGAGAACGTGTTTCACTACAAGCAAGTGATACCATTGCAGATGGGCGACAACGTGATAGGACGTTACATGAAAGGTAGCGGCATCAACACCCCCATTGAGACTGTAGACCCGAGCATCGACATGAACCACTGCGTCATCAACGTGTCACGCGACAAGCACGGCAAGTTGAAATATGTGCTCCGCGATGGGCCAAGCTACACCGGCACATTCGTAGACAATGCCATTTTGGGCGACCGCGAACGCCGTGTCATAGAGAACGGGACCCTCTTCACCATTGGAGCAACCAGCATCATTCTGAAGGCTGGGGAGACTGAAGAAGAATAAACCACTTATCACATCATGTATGTGGCTGATATGGATATCAGTCATCCTCTTCATCCATCTTTCGCATCACCAAATCTACCAATAACGCACACTGTGTACGACTTATGGATAGCTTGTGAAGAAGGGCGGTATCTTGATACAACTTGATAGCAAGACGCTTTGCTTCCGAACCTGAATAGTCATCATAGTCTTGGGTATCACGCCAAAGAATGAAGAAACGATACATGCTATCAATGGCTTTCTCTGTTTCACGGTTTGCCCAAAAGCAATAGGAAGCATTCTGCAAATCTTCCATATTGACATGCTTCGAAGCTATCAACCATTCGTACTCGCGCCGTGCTGCATCCTGTTTGCCTGCATTCAGAAGTGCCCAAGCGTATGTACGCTTCACGTCAACGCTCTTTTCATCGGCAAAACTCAATTCATACGCTAACTTAAGTGCCTCGTCCGTCTTTTTATACTGAATCAGTACCAATATCAAGTTCATCTTCACCTTCAAGTCTTTCGGGCGAAGTTTCGACAACTTCTCATAGAGTTCACAAGCGTTATCGTAATCACAACTTGCCACGGCAGCACGTGCCAACAAGCGAAGAATCTTCACTTGAACAGCCTCATCACCACCTATACGCTGGAATGCAACCAAAGCTCTCGACAAATAATCATAGCCTTTACTGACAAAATCAAGACGCAAAAAAGCGATGCCACGGTAATAGCAAACGCGCCACATCTGGTCGTGAGTAACATTAAAATCTGCACATTGAAGCAAGAAAAGCAAATCTTGGTAGCGACGCTTCTTCAAGAAGAATTCACAAAGTCTAAATATTTGTGCCTCATCCAATAGCTGTACGAACAAGTTGTTGGAAAAGAACAAACATTTATACGGATTTTCTTTAGATTCAAATAGATTACTAAAATCTGCCCGATCTGCGTATAGCGCAAAGAAACGATTGAGGTCTTGCATATACATACGACGGATAAAAGCAGGCGAGGTGAATGTTTCAGGATTGCCACCAGCAGGGAAAACGCCTTGCCCATAGGCAAACATTTCACGCACAGCTTCGGGTAGGCGACTGAATATAGACGCCAAACCGATAAAGAAAGAATAGCGGTCGGAATCGCAGAATGGACTTTCTCGCGTCAGCATAGGCGGCACACCTTCCTTTCCATAACTGGATAGCAGGTGTTGAAGGTCGGGGTGTTCTGCATAGAACGGGCAAAACCAGTTGCTCAACGTATAGAAGAAAGTATAACGTTTCATCTGCGAGAATCCACCGAAATAGATGTCGGAACCGTCCTTCTGCATAGATTCCATTTTGTGGAAACCATCCTCCATCTTCGCAATGCGCTCTTCGGCATCCTTACCACCCGAAAGTATATCATCCATCGGATTGTCACCGTTTTCTGTAAAGGAGCCATCAGCATCCATACGCAAGTTACTGCTTTGCACCAACTCGGGTATAATATCCTTGTTAAGAGTTTCTGCATCCTCATACACAGTGATACAATAGAACAGTTGTATCTGCATATCGACCAAATCTTCGAGCCTTATAGGCGAACCTTTTCCCACAAGAGAAGTCGCCATTTCACGAAGTTCTGGATAGATTGCGATATAGCGGCTATCGGCTGTGAGCACAAAGCCTACCAACGCACGCTGGCGCACATATTCATCGGTCGACTCCATAGCCAACCGATAGAGTATGCGCACTTTCTGTATGTCGAACACATCGGCAACTGACAAGGTAAATGCGCTCACCAACTGAAGCACGTCACGCCGGTCTATGGTGGGCGAGAGCATCATATTGACATAGAAATCGGCATCGGGTACGGTCCACGAGAAGGAAGACAATGTGTAGTCAAAGAGCTTGTTAACATATTCTTGATGCTCTTTGTTGAGCATTGCCTTATGCATCTTCCGCTCCTCCCCTTGTTCCAATTCGAGCAAGGGCAATGAGGTCACATAGTCTTCCAATTGCTTTTTCACCTTATTTAGCGTTCCGTCAAACCCTGCCGACCGTGAGTGAGCAAGCGAATAACTGCGATTGGTGTTCACCTGTTCGAAGTGAGCAATATCAAGCATCAGGGCATAAGCATCACGCAGTTGCTGCATATAGATGCGGTCTCGCTGTGGGTCTTCCGTTCCTTTTTCCACATAATGGAGCAACAAGTCGTAGTTCTCCCGTATGGTCTTCCACCGTTCTTTGAATGTGTTGTTGAATGTACCATCTATATACTGGCTCGTTATCTTGAGTAACTCTTCCAAATGTAGACAAAGTGTGGGGGCACTGAGAGCCTTGTATATTGGTTCGAAGTCTTTTTTCATGGTTTATTCTTTAAGGTGTTTATCCATTGTTGCGCAGTAAGAATGTCTTTCTGCCGCGGTGCATGTGCATGAGGAAAATCAGTCTTGGGCAGAGCCTTCACTGTGCGCATGTCTGCCTTACAATATTTCTCGATGATGGAAGCATAGTGTGATATGCCATATTTACGAAGAGAATCGCATGCCACATTATATGCCTTCAAAAACAAGTCAAGCTGATGGCTGCGATGCTCTGTGGCTATATCTTTGCTGCGGAATGCCACTACGCCCATGTGCCAATCTTCATCGCGCGTATCAAGAAGCACAGGATGTTTGTAGAGACGTGCCATCGTGGCTTGTGGTTCGGTGAGAATGAGAGCATCCATCTCGTTGTTCTGCAACATGCTTTGCCGTATTAGCACATCATTCACTTGTACCTTGAATGCGGGATTCTTTAGTTTTCCTGTATTGATTGCCTGAGTAGCCATCATGTCGGAAACGGAATAGCGCGCCATGGCAATCATCTTGTCAGACAAATCTGATAGTTTAGTGATGCGCTGCTTGCGGTTGGTCACCAGTTGCCAATAGGACTCCGTGGCTATTTTATATACCAATGGTGTGCCGTGCTGCTGCAACCGTTCCGCCCGAACAAGGTCGGTCACGCTGCCCTGTACGCTGCCTCCAACAAGTGCCGTGTCGCAGTCCATCTGCGCCCGAAAGAGTTTCAGCCTCACATCTACGCCAAGTGTGTCGAAGATGCCCCGTTCGTGTGCCACGAATATAGGTAGACCATCAAGCGTAGGCATCACACCCACCTTGAAAGCAAGCGAATCTTTCACGTGCCGCTCGCGCTGCGCCTTCTGGTCTCTGACAGTCTGAGTGTCACCACACGCTGCACAAAGCATTAATATAAATAGGTATATAAGTGTTCGCCGCATTGTTCGCTTTTAGATTTATAATGCTGCAAAAGTAATAAATTATTTTGTAACTATTGAAAATAATATCTACTTTTGCAACTTAACGAAAACGACATCACAAGATTATGGCAAAAGACAAAGTGGCATACGTATGCTCTTATTGTGGACAGGAATCTGCCAAATGGATAGGGAAATGCCCGAGTTGTGGGCAGTGGAACACTTTTAAGGAAGTGCGCGTGGCAAGTGGCGACAAAGGCACAACGGCAGCACGGTCGGCTGCTGAAACCGTGCGTGCATCGAAAGGCAGACATACACCGCTCCATCTGCGCGACATTCCTTCGCACGACGAGCCACGCATTGATATGCACGACGAGGAACTGAACCGCGTGTTGGGTGGAGGTCTTGTGCCAGGCAGCATCACGCTTTTGGGAGGCGAGCCAGGCATCGGCAAGAGTACACTCACCCTACAGACGATTCTTCGCATGCCCGAACGGCAGATATTGTATGTGAGCGGTGAGGAAAGTGCCCATCAACTGAAAATGCGTGCCGACCGCATAGCTCACCCCGAGTCGGACAACGTGATGATACTCTGCGACACATCGCTCGAAGAAATATTCGAGCACATCAAGGACACGCAACCCGAGTTGGTTGTCATCGACTCCATTCAGACCATATCGACCGAAGACGTAGACTCCTCCCCAGGTAGCATCACTCAAGTGAGAGAGTGTGCCGCTGCCTTGCTCCGCTTTGCTAAACAGAGCGGAGTGCCCGTCATCTTGATTGGGCACATCAACAAAGAAGGCACACTCGCTGGTCCGAAAATTTTGGAACATATTGTTGATACGGTCATCCAGTTTGAGGGCGATCAACACTACATGTACCGCATTCTCCGTTCTATTAAGAATCGCTTCGGAAGCACCAGCGAATTGGGCATTTACGAGATGCAGCAAAACGGACTGCGACAGGTGAGCAACCCCTCAGAACTGTTGCTCACACAAGACCACGAAGGACTGAGCGGCATTGCCATCAGTTCGGCAGTGGAAGGTGTGCGTCCTTTCTTGGTGGAAACCCAAGCCTTGGTGTCTACTGCAGCCTATGGTACGCCACAACGCAGTGCCACTGGCTTCGACCAGCGCCGCCTCAACATGTTGCTTGCAGTGCTTGAAAAGCGGGTCGGATTTAAGTTGATGCAGAAAGACGTATTCCTCAACATTGCCGGCGGACTGCGTGTTACCGACCTTGCAATGGACCTCAGCGTAATTGCCGCCGTACTGTCAAGCAACGTAGACACACCTATAGAACAAGGTTGGTGCATGGCAGGAGAAGTGGGACTTAGCGGAGAAGTTCGCCCTGTCAACCGCATAGAGCAGCGCATCGCAGAGGCTGAGAAATTAGGATTCAGCCATATGATTATTCCAAAATACAACATGAAAGGCATCAATCCCGAGAAATACACCATCGAACTGGTGCCCGTGCGCAAGGTGGAAGAAGCCCTACGCGCCCTTTTTGGATAATAAACCCATGTTAACAAGTGTTTGGAACAAGCGTTAGCAAACGAATGTAAAAAAATGCGACTGCCAAATTAAGAGCCGTTAAGCGCGGTTTTTAGAGTGTTAAAAGAGGACAAATATCACGACGAATTGGACGTTTCACAATTTTTGCCCCTATATTTGCAAGCAGAAAAACAGGACTTGAAATGCAAATAATTAAATAAAGAAAAAAATGAAAAAGTATTCTAATCTTTTGCTAGGCGCAATCTGTACGGTTGCGTTGACACTCCCCACAAGCATCGCACAAAACGTGGAGGCTGCGACATTGCCCGGACAAGCCGTAGACCTCACATACGCTGCCGAGAAGGCTCTGCCTGCCGTGGTACATATCAAATTTGTTCAAGACAGCAAAACCCAAACTGTAGAAGTGGAAGACAATCCATTTGGTGACTTCTTCGACCCATTTGGATTCTTTGGAACACCGCAGCAAGGACAAGGAAATAAGCGCAAGCAACGCGTGCAGACTCCAAAGATGGAAGGTTCAGGTTCAGGTGTTATCATCTCTTCCGACGGATATATCGTGACCAACAACCACGTGGTTGAAGGTGCAGACCGACTCACCGTCACACTTAACGACAATCGTGAGTTCTCTGCTCGCATCATCGGCACCGACCAAACAACAGACCTCGCCCTCATCAAAGTGGACGGAAAGAACCTTCCCACACTACCCGTGGGCGATTCAGACAAGTTGAAAGTGGGCGAATGGGTGCTTGCCGTAGGCAATCCATTCAACCTCAACTCTACCGTTACGGCAGGTATTGTGAGCGCCAAAGCCCGTTCTATGGGTGCCAATGGCGTGGAATCGTTCATCCAAACTGATGCTGCGATCAATAAGGGCAACTCGGGCGGTGCGCTTGTCAACACACGAGGTGAACTCGTAGGCATCAATGCCATGATCTATTCTCAGACTGGTAGCTACTCTGGTTATGGATTTGCCATCCCGACAACCATTATGAATAAGGTGGTGTCTGACCTCAAACAATATGGCACCGTGCAGCGTGCCGTGCTCAACATCCAAGGCGGCGATGCACGCACCTATATAGACAACCAGAAAGACCAAGGCAAAGAAATCGACTTGGGCACCAACGATGGTATCTATATCAGCAGTGTTGATCCCGATGGAGCTGGAGCTGACGCAGGCTTAAGCAAGGGCGACGTGATTGTAGCTATCGATGGCAAGAGCGTGACCAAGATGGCTGAGTTGCAGGAAATTATGGCAGGCAAACGTCCTGGCGACAAGGTGACTGTGACCTATCTGCACAACAAGAAGCGTGTAGCCAAGACCGTGACCTTGAAAAACGCTCAGGGCAACACCAACGTAGTGAAGTCAGCAGACCTTGATGTGCTCGGTGCTTCATTCCGTCCGGTAACCGCAGAGACAAAGAAGCAGTTGGGCATCAACTACGGTTTGGAAGTGATGAAGGTGAACAATGGTGCTTTCAAGACTCAAGGCATCGCCAAGGGCTTCGTCGTACAGCGCGTGAATGATCAAGCCATGCAGTCGCTCGACGACATACAGAAAGCCGTGAAAGAGGCTTCCACCAGTAAGGAACCCGTGCTCTACATCCAAGGCATCTATCCTACTGGCAAGAAGGGATACTTCGCCGTTCCATTGCAGAACTAAGACATTACCCTATTTACAATATAAGCAGACAGCGTGCCGATAGTTTATCGGTGCGCTGTTTTTTCGTGCAAGACAAGCCAATCCCGACAAGAAATGACTACCTTTGCACACCACACTATAATTATCAAGACATGATACATCTCACCCACACCATGGCTACACTTGCGTTGGTCTTCGCCTGCACCTTTATGTCAGCCAACGCCCACCGCCCTACCCTCAAGTCGCCTTCTGAAACCACCATACTCCAGGATTGGCAAGCAGGAAAACGGGTGAGTGAAGATGCGGTGAAAGCCTATGGTATAGACCGATGCTTCACCATCTTAAAGATAGACGATGCGACATTCAAGCGCATCAATGGAAAATCGTATAAGAAAGGTTGTCGCGTTCCTCGTTCAGAACTGCGCTATCTGCGTGTGCTCCACCGAACACTCGATGGTGCTACGCAACTGGGGGAAATCGTATGTAATAGAGCCATTGCCAACGACCTTATTACCATCTTCCGCCAACTCTATCAGGCGCGCTACCCCATTGAACGCATGGTGCTCATCGATGAATACGAGGCGGAAGACGAGCCATCGATGACAGCCAACAACACCACCTGTTTCAACTATCGCACTGTGGCAGGAAGCAGTAAGTTGTCTGCCCACAGTCTGGGCATGGCCATAGATATCAATCCACTCTACAATCCCTACATCAAAGTGCGCAATGGGCACACCGTGGTACAACCGAAAGCCGGTCGTCCCTACACCAACCGCGCCCAACATTTCAACTACAAGATAACCACCACAGACCTCTGCTACAAACTCTTCCGTCAACACGGGTTTTCATGGGGCGGAAGTTGGCGTTCGCTCAAAGACTACCAGCATTTCGAAAAGTCAAAGTAATCCATTAAAAAATGCACTAGGGTGCGATGCCCGATGCACTATAGTGCGATGGCCAACGCACCCTAGTGAAAGTGCCAACGCAGCCTAGTGTGTAAAATGCGTCCTCAATTTTGAGTTTACCTAACAACATTAAAGAAAAATAGCGAGACAAGATTTGGGTAAGAAATAAAAAAGACGTATTTTTGCAAAGCTAATCGATTTCTGCCATGAGACAACTGAAAATTACCAAAGCCATAACGAACCGAGAAAGTGCATCGCTCGAAAAATACTTGCAAGAGATAGGACACGAGGAACTGCTCTCTCTCGATGAAGAAGTGGAACTGGCGCAACGCATTAAACAAGGCGACAGAAAAGCACTCGAGAAGTTGGTTAAGGCCAATTTGAGGTTTGTAGTATCAGTGGCCAAGCAATATCAAAACCAAGGGCTCAGCCTACCCGACCTTATCAACGAGGGCAACGTGGGGCTCATCAAAGCTGCGGAGAAGTTTGACGAGACCCGAGGTTTCAAATTCA
>CAVKQP010000076.1:0-8303 GCA_963658165.1 Clostridium sp. CAG:302
AGATTCCTGCTGCTGGGTGGTACGAGCACATGGGTGGACTTCCCAAGTTGTGGGCTGAATACAACACCGTAGATAGTAAAGGTAATCCGTTGGACCTTTCACACCGCATTACAGACTACTGGATTGAAGACGAAAATAAAAACAAGGTGTGGGGAAAGAGCGAGAAAGCTGTACTCTCTGCCGAAGAGGCCGCACAATACACCATCAAGAACGTGCTCTCTGGCAGTGATGCTTGGCAACCCACCCAGCTCACAGAATCTTGCGATGCACCCGTGGTAAATATTGACGGCAGACAGCTCTCATGGGTTGCCATACCTTATGCCATCAGTTATGTGATCACCATAGACGGAGAAGTGGTTGGCTTCACCACCGACACTTCCTATTCTATACCCGCTAACATCACCTTAAATGCGTCCACCAAATGTTCGGTACAAGCCGTAAACGAATATGGCGGACTCAGTCTTGCTGGCACAGCTACTACCACTTCCATTGAAAAAGTGGGAGTAGAGAAACAGCAGAATTCCAAGTGGTACAATCTGAAAGGTATGCAAACATACCATCCACAACATGGTATCTTCATCCACGGAGATAAGAAAATAAGTATGTAATAGCATCTCCTACATCGGAGATGATGATGATAGTATATGCAAGTGGCAGACTTCACTCAGAAGTCTGCCACTTTTTATATTGGTGACTCCTTTGTTTTGGAAAAATATGTTACCTTTGTGGCACAAAACCAAAACATCATGAACGAATATATAGTATCGGCTCGCAAGTACAGGCCCATGACCTTCGACTCTGTAGTAGGTCAATCTGCCCTTACCACGACGCTGAAAAATGCTGTCAAGAGCGGGAAGTTGGCCCATGCCTACCTATTCTGTGGACCGCGAGGTGTGGGTAAGACCACTTGCGCCCGCATCTTCGCCAAGGCCATCAACTGCCTTTCGCCCACCGCAGACGGCGAGGCATGCAACGAATGCGAAAGCTGCAAGGCTTTCAACGAGCAACGCTCTTACAACATCTTCGAACTTGACGCTGCCAGCAACAATAGTGTGGAAAGCATCAAACAACTCATGGAGCAAACCCGAATACCGCCTCAGGTAGGTCGCTACAAGGTGTTTATCATCGACGAGGTGCACATGCTCTCAACCGCAGCATTCAATGCTTTCCTCAAAACACTAGAAGAACCACCCGCTCATGTCATCTTTATCTTGGCCACCACTGAGAAGAACAAGATTCTTCCCACCATTCTCTCGCGTTGCCAGATATATGATTTCGAACGCATGACTGTGCAGAGCATTGTCAACCACCTCAAGATGGTGGCTGCCAAAGAGGGATTCACATGTGAAGAAGAAGCACTCAACGTCATTGCAGAAAAGGCTGATGGCGGAATGCGCGATGCACTTTCCATCTTCGACCAAGCCGCTAGTTTCTGTCAGGGCGACATCACCTATGCCAAAGTCATTGAGGATCTCAATGTACTGGATGCCGACTACTATTTCAAAATCGTGGACTTGGCGATAGAAAACAAGGTGAGTGACGTCATGCTACTCCTCAACGATGTGATTGCGAAAGGATTTGATGGGGGCAACCTCGCCCTCGGTTTGGCATCGCACATCCGCAACGTGCTGATGGCAAAAGATGCTAGTACGCTGTCTTTGCTTGAGGTGAGCGAATCACGGAAACGCAAATATGAAGAGCAAGCTAGGAAGTGCCCTACGGCATTTCTCTATCGCGCCATGCAGATACTCAACCGTTGCGACATCGAATACAAGCAAAGTAGCAACAAGCGATTCCTCGTGGAACTAACCTTGATTGAGGTTGCACAAATAACACAGAAGGACGATACGGACGGAGCCAGCGCGGGGCGCCGCCCCAAAAGACTGAAAACCCTGTTCAAGTTCTTGACGCTTTCATCTCTGTCGAAACCAGCTCAGCAGGTGGCTGGGACAGAGCGCGATGTTCAGAAAACACCCACACCGCAGAAAGCCGTCACCACCCCATCCCATCAATCCCATTCCACAACATCAGAAAAGCCCATTGCTGAAGAACCCAATGTCGCCCCTACCAGCAAACCTAAACCAAAACTGGCGGGTATCGGCATGACGTTTGCCAACTTAAGAAAAGGTCCGAAGAAAAAAAGCTACGGACAATTCGTTGAAGTGGGAAACGAGGATGAAAACAACGTATTCAACCAGGCGCAACTCGATTTGCAATGGCTTACCATGTGTAACCGCATGCCCCAACAAATGCAAGCCATGGCTTCAAGTATGAAGAACATGAAGCCCGTCATCACCGACTTCCCCCGTATTGAGGTCGTAGTGGACAATCAAGTGTTGTTGGAACAGGTGCAAAACATCAAGTCGCGCATCAAAGCCACCTTGGCACGCGACCTACACAATGGTCAGATAGAGCTCACCCTTAGGCTCGCTGAGGCTAGTGAGGTGACGAAAATATTATCTCCACGCGAAGTGTTCAAGGCTTTGGGCGAGTCCAACCCCGCCATTAACAAGCTCAGTGCCGCCCTCGACTTGGAACTCATCTGACGACAAGCCGCCTGTAAAAAAGTCTAAAAGCAATGCTTTTATTTTGTCTTTCACCCGATTTGCATTAACTTTGCAACATTGTTATGAGCCGCTGGATATTCTTTTGGAACGTGCTCAGTCACTACAAATACATCATTACAATAGTGATTGGCATTCTCGTCGTTGGTGTCTTCGACGAGAATAGCTTTATGCAGAAGATTAAATACGAATTTGAAATCCGCGATCTCGAAGAAGAAATCAACAAATACAACGCCAGCTACGAGCGCGACTCACGCCAGCTACGCATGCTCAAGAGCAATCCAAAAAACATTGAGAAGATTGCCCGCGAGCGCTATTTCATGAAAGCAGACGACGAGGACATCTTCGTGCTCAGCGACGATGAACAACCGAATACTACTCATGAAGAATCCACAAAATAACCTCCAAGCCCTTATTTTCCTACTTGGCGGTATACTGATGGTTGCCAGCGTAGGATGCTACGTGCTGTTGTGGCAACAGAAAATTGTGTGCTGGACCTTTCTTGCCGGCGCAGTGATGTTCACCACCATGCAAGCTATGCAGACCTATGAAGGCGATAACCTCACCATTTCTCGACTTCGGAAAATCATGGCATTCGCCGATATCTGCTTCCTACTGTCTGGATTACTAATGGTAGACACCACCTACCAATTTCTCGCATCTGTGTTTTGCAACTACATAGACTATTTCAACTATGTATATAACAAGTGGGTACTCTTGTTGCTCATTGCGGCTATCTTGGAACTATACTCCTCGCACCGCATTTCTTCCGAATTGAAAAAAGAGAAGAAATAAATAAAAAAATGATAAAAGTCACCCACGTTGTTTTAAATAGACTGAAAACTTTTCCACAAGTCTGCGATACATTGTAATTTTGTAAAACTGATTAAGAAATAGCAGAACTCGATATGAATAAAATACTATATGCCTTCCTAACCGTAATGGCACTTGCGTCATGTGCCAGCCAATACGACATCAAGGGAACATCCAATGTGTCTACACTTGACGGCAGAATGCTCTATTTGAAAGTACTCAAGAACAATGAGCTAAAGAATATCGACTCTTGCGAGGTCGTGCACGGACAGTTTTCATTCAATGGAGTGATAGATTCCGTGAGAATGGCCAACATCTATATGGACGACGAAAGCGTGATGCCCATCGTGCTCGAAAACGGCAACATCACCATCAAACTGGACAACACGCAACAAATATTCAGCGGTACGCCTCTCAACGACAAGCTTTACAAGTTCATGAAGAAGTATGAACAGCTGCAGAACGAGAACGCTGAACTAGTGCACAAGCACGACCAGGCTATCATGGACGGACGAGATATGAACGTGGTGAACCAACAACTTACGGCAGAAGCGGCAAGTATAGACCAAAAGCTCGACGACCTTGTCACCTCGTTCGTTGTTGAGAACTTCGACAATGTGCTCGGTCCAGGTGTCTTTATGATGATGACGGCATCCTACCAATACCCAGAACTCACCCCTTGGATTGAGGATATCATGAGCAAGGCTACCGACAACTTCAAGAACGACCCATATGTAAAAGAATACATAGAAACGGCTCGAAAGATACAGGACATGCAAAACGGACTGGCACAACCCGACATGCCGCAACAGCAACCTACACAACCTGCACCCCAAGCGGGCGCACAAGAAGCACAGCCAGCACCGCCTACGCCTAACGAAATGGCGAAGCCTGCTGAGCCGGACAACAAATAAAACACACAAGAAAACAATGAGGACATTGATAACTGGCGCTGTAATCGTCAACGAAGAAGAACAATACAGAGCCGATTTGGTCATTGAAGATGATCGGATTAGTGAGATTATCAAGAAGAACAATACGCCCCGTGACAACTACGACCACATCGTGGATGCCACGGGGTGCTTCGTGTTGCCTGGAGTAATCGATGAACACGTGCACTTCAGAGAGCCTGGATTGACCCAAAAGGCTGATATAGAGAGCGAAAGTCGTGCAGCGGCATATGGGGGTGTAACGTCCTTCTTTGACATGCCAAACACCAAGCCACAGACTACTAGCATTGCTGATTGGAATGCCAAGCGCCGTCTCGGGGCTGAAAAGAGTCACGTAAACTACGCCTTTTTCTATGGCGCCACCAATGACAATGCCGACACGTTCTGCGAACTGGACGAGGAGCATGTGCCAGGCATTAAACTCTTCATGGGCGCCTCTACCGGCAACATGCTGGTAGACAAGCAGGAGGCACTTGAAAAGATATTCGCCACCGCCGACAAAATCGTCATGACACATTGTGAAGACACGGAAGAAATCAACTGCAACATGGCAAAGGCAAAGGCTTTGTATGGCGAAGACCCCGACGTAAAGCATCATCCCGAGATACGTTCTGAGCAGGCTTGCTATGCTTCCTCGTCGCTTGCCGTGCAGCTAGCCAAGAAGTATCGCACTTTTTTACACATCGCACACCTCTCCACAGCGCACGAACTCGAACTGATACCCGCCACTACGGAAGACAATATGCAGCATGCCTTATTCGCCCCCATTACCTCCGAAGCCGTGATCGCCCACTTGATGTTCTGCGATGAAGACTACGAAAGACTTGGCACACGCATCAAGTGCAACCCCGCAGTGAAGACCAAAGCAGACCGAGATGCACTCCGACGTGCCTTAACCGACGGAAGAATCACCTGTGTAGCCACCGACCATGCCCCCCACCAACTGGCGGACAAGGAGGGCGGATGTGCCAAAGCAGCATCGGGCATGCCCATGATTCAATTCTCGCTCGTGTCGATGCTTGAACTTGTAGATAATGGTGTGTTGCCCCTAACCCGTTTAGTTCGACTGATGAGCCACAACCCTGCACTGCTTTTCTCTGTAGAAGACCGTGGATTTATACAACCCGATTTCAAGGCTGACTTGGTGATCGTGCGCCCCAACTCTCCTTGGACCGTAGACCCAACGTGCATCCAGAGCAAGTGTAAATGGAGTCCGATGGAAGGACACACCTTCAATTGGCGGGTGGAACACACCTTCTGCAACGGACATCACCTATATAATAAAGGTGTATTCGATGCAGATTATCGTGGCGAAGAAATTTGTTTTCTATGAGAAAAGTACTCGCATACGACATCGAGACCTTAGAGCCATATATCAATTGGCTCTATTTCTTCCATGCCTGGGGACTGAGCGGCAAACCGCAAGAAGCTAAGGACAAGATGCGGAAGGAAGCAGAAGCGATGCTCCAATCGTTCCGCCGCAAGTATCAGACCAAAGCCATCTTCATGTTGACCGATGCCAACAGCGATGGTGACGATATCCTTATCCATGGTCAACGCTTCCCGATGCTCCGCCAACAAAAGTCTACACGGCCCGATGAGCCCAACCTTAGCCTTGCCGACTTTGTGCGTCCGTTGTCAACGGGCGAGCCTGATCGCATTGGTATCTTTGCCACTACGGTAGACATCCGTATGGAGACAGAATATGAGTCCGACCCCTACTTGCGTATGCTCGCACAGACTCTTGCCGACCGTCTCGCTGAGGCAACTGCCGAAAAACTGCATCAGGAAGTGAGAACCCACTGGTGGGGATATGCTCCTGAAGAGCATCTCACCATGCAAGAGATATTGCAAGAAAGATTTCAAGGCATACGTCCTGCCATAGGCTATCCCTCTATGCCCGACACCAGCGTCAACTTCTTGATATCAGCTCTGCTCGACATGCCTGAAATAGGCATCCGTCTCACCGAGTCGGGAGCCATGAAGCCCCACGCATCGGTGTCTGGATTGATGTTTGCCCACCCCGAAGCCCACTATTTCGACATAGGGAAAATCGGTGAAGACCAACTCCGCGACTACGCCCATAGACGCGGAGTCCCCGTTGAACTGATGCGCCGCTATCTCGCTTCCCGCTTGAACTGACCATAGCACACACACCATGATTGCAAGAATATTTATCCCCATACTATTGGTTATCGTGCTCACCGACCTACACGTAGACTACCATTTCCTCCGCCACCGCTATCGCGGCCATAGGTGGAAGCGGTTGTTGTGGGCATTGCCCGGCATCGGCATGATCATCTACACGGCTGCCCTCGCCTCCCTCCACAGTTTTGCGCCCGAAGACATCACGTGGCTCAATGTCTATTTGTTTCTTCTCGGCACAATTGTACTCCCCAAGTTTCTCTTCGTGGCATGTTCTACTGTTGGTATGATTGGGCAGAAATGGCTACACATGCGCACCAATTGGGGCAACCCCGTAGGCTTTTTGCTTGCACTTTGCTGCATCATTATCCTTGTCTATGGCACCACTTTGGGTTTTCACAAATTGAATGTAAAACACATAGACCTCTATTACTCCGACCTCCCTCAGGCTTTCGATGGCTATAAGATGGTGCAATTTTCTGATGCCCACATAGGCACCTTCGATGGTTGGCGTACCCGTTTTCTGCAACGCGATGTGGACAGTATCAATGCCCAGCACGCCGATGCCGTGGTGTTCACTGGCGATCTGCAAAATATGCTCCCTAAGGAAATCACTCCATTCCGCACCATTCTCTCGCAGGTGAAAGGCAAGGATGGTGTCTTTGCCATACTAGGTAACCACGACTATGCCGACTATGCACAAGTGAACAACCTGACGAAACGCATCTATGAAGCGCAGACTCGCCAACAAGAACGCTCACTCGGTTGGCAACTGCTCACCAATGAAAGTCGCGTGATAAGCCGAGGTTCCGACTCGTTAGTCATTGCTGGCGAAGAGAACCATGGCCGTCCACCCTTTCCTGCTCATGGCGATTTGCACAAGACACTCCACAACATACGCCCCAATGCATTCATTGTGATGCTACAGCACGACCCGACAGCTTGGCAACGCCACATTCTACCAGGATGCAAAGCCCAACTCACCTTGAGCGGTCACACCCACAACGCTCAGTTCAGTCTGTTCGGGTGGTCGCCCTCCCAACTGATATACAAAGAGAGCTACGGGCTCTATCAGCAGGGCGAGCGCACACTCTATGTCACCTCAGGCATCGGCGGCTTCGTGCCATTCCGCTTCGGAGCAACAGCCGAAATCGTAGTAATCACCCTTCATAAACATAAAACAAAGAAGCTATGAAATATCTTTATCGCATATACCAACTGTTCATCGCCCTCCCCGTCATCTTGATTGCCACCATCCTCACGGCAGTTTCCGTGACGGTAGGATGCACCTTGGGCAACGGTCACTTTTGGGGTTACTATCCCGGCAAGTGGTGGTCGCAGACCATCATCCGCATCTTACTCCTCCCCGTCAAAGTCGAGGGGCGTGAGTACCTCGACCCCAAGCAGAGCTACGTATTCGTTAGCAACCATCAAGGGGCGTTCGATATCTTCCTCATCTACGGCTACTTGTGCCGCAATTTCAAGTGGATGATGAAGCGCCAGTTACGAAATATCCCGTTGGTAGGCAAAGCCTGCGAAGCATCGCACCAGATATTTGTCGACAAGCGCGGACCAAGTAAAATCAAAGAGACCTATGACAAGGCACGTACCACCCTACGCGACGGCATGTCGTTGGCGGTGTTTCCCGAGGGCGCACGCACGTTCACGGGTCACATGGGCTTGTTCCGCCGTGGTGCTTTCATGCTTGCCGATGAGTTACAACTGCCCGTAGTTCCGCTCACCATCAATGGTTCGTTCAACGTGATGCCCCGCATGCGCGACATGAAGTGGGTGTTGTGGCATCCGCTCAAACTCACCATCCACGCCCCGA
>CAVKQP010000076.1:8313-8864 GCA_963658165.1 Clostridium sp. CAG:302
TAGAGGCGGAAAAAGCCACCATGAAGAAGGCTTACGACGCCGTGATGTCGGGTCTTGAACCCGAATACCAAGGCTATGTAGAAAACCCCGACCAGTAATTCCGTCTACAAAAGACAGCCATACACCCTAGGCTAGTGGCGGACGAGAAAGCAAAAAGGAGAGATAATGTTTTGTATTATCTGCCTTTTCCACTAACTTTGCACACAATTTAAAGCAACAATAGCAATGAGTGACAGTATCGTTATCATACCGACATACAACGAGAAAGAGAACGTCGAGAAAATCATCCGAGCCGTGTTCGGGCTGGAAAAGGATTTCAACATACTGATCATCGACGACGGTAGTCCCGACGGAACAGCTGGCATCGTGCACAGGTTGATAGACGCTGAGTTCGGCGACCGCCTCCATATCATTGAGCGTAAGGGTAAGCTCGGATTGGGTACTGCCTATATCCGTGGTTTCAAGTGGGCGTTAGAACAAGGCTACGACTACATCTTCGAGATGGATGCCGACTTTAGTCACGACCCCAACGACCTGCCACGCCTCTATGC
>CAVKQP010000077.1:0-7488 GCA_963658165.1 Clostridium sp. CAG:302
AGGTCTTGTCGATGGTCGATGTCAGTATTGGAGTTGCAGGGGCGTCTGTTGTAGGCGCCGTTGTGTCGGTCGTCGTCACTGTCTTCTTCTTGTCGCAAGAAATAAACTGGAGTGCGCGCGCCACAAGCAACTTGAAGTCGCAGGGCTTCACCATATAGTCGTCAACGAACGCCTTGTATGCCTTGAGTTTGTGGTTGGCATCGTCATAGGCGGTGAGCATGATGAACGGGATGCCTTGCGTCGCGGGGTCAGCCTTTAGGGTAGAGGCTATCTCGTAGCCGTTCATGCCCGGCAACATGATGTCGCAGATGATGAGAGACGGGTGTTTGCTGGTCACTGCCTCGTAGCCCACCTTGCCGTTCAGATAGCATCGCACGTTGAAATATACCGAAAGTTCGCTTTTCAGTTGCTCCATCATGTCGGGGTCGTCTTCGATAACCACCACGTCGACATCGTTGAGCGGTTGGGGCATCATCTCCTTGACGAGGTCTTCTGTCTCTTGCGTGTTGATGGAGACGGTGTCGATGGCACGTTCCACGGCACGTTCTTCTAGGGTGTATGCGCGTTCGTCCATCGGTATCTCTACGGTGAACACGCAGCCGCCATCCGCTCCCGCCCGATGGTAGGAGAGTGAGCCTTTGTGTCCCTGTGCCATCTTTTGTGCCGTGAAGAGTCCGATGCCCATGCCGCCTTGCGACACGTAGCCGTGCATGAAGGGCTTGAACAACTCTTGCTCTTGTGCTGCAGACATGCCTGGCCCGTTGTCTTCCACACTGATGGCGAGTCGGTCATCATGCTGAGTCACCTTGACATTGATGGTGCCTTTCTCTCCCGTATATTTCACGGCATTGCTGAGCAGATTGTAGACGATGGTTTCCATCTTCTGTGCATCAAATAGCAGGTGTAAACTCTTGGCACATGGGATGAAGTTCATGGTGATATTCTTCTGCCGCGCCACCGTATAGAGGTCTTGATAGATGTCTTTCACAAAACTGATGATGTCGCCCTCTTGCACACTGAGGCGTATGTTGTCGGTGCTCACCTTGCGGAAGTCCATCAGTTGGTTGACCAAGCGCATCAGTCTTCGAGAGCCTCGGTTGATGGATTGCAGGGTGGACTTTGATGCGCCCGACTCGTTGCGCGTCATCTTGTCAACGGCATTTTGGATGATGGCAACGGGCGTGCGGAACTCGTGCGAGATGTGGGTGAAGAAGTCCAGTCGGAATTCCGACATCTGTTTCTCCATCTTCATCTGTTGGTGAAGTGCCATTTTCTCTTTACCTGTGCGGTAGATGTAGTTGGCGATGGCTATGAAAATGGCGAGATAGGCGAGCCATGCCCACCACGTGTTATACCATGGTTCGCTCACGATGATGCGGAGTTGGGTTTCCTCGCTCCACTGGTTGTTGCCGTTGAGTGTGCGCAGGTGCAGGGTGTAGTGGCCCGGTGGCAAGTCGCTATAGTCTACGTGGTTGATGCTGGTAGCGGGGCGCCATGTGTCGTCCACACCGTCGAGATAGTATTGGAAGATGGTGGACTGGTGTTGCGGATACTCGAAACTGGAGAAATAGAAGGTCAGCGTGTTCTTGTCGTGGGGCAGTGTGATGGAGCTGGTGTGGCAGAGCGCTTCCGACAGGAGTGTGGATTCCTTCTCTTCGTGAATCGACACACCATTGATGGCAAGGTCGGTGACCATGGCTTTCTTCCTGCGTGTCGGACTGCCAAGGTCACGTAGTGGACGGACCACAGCAAGTCCGTTGGCGGTGCCGAAGAGCATTTGTCCGTCGGGCAACGTGGCAGAACAGTTCTCGCTAAAGACATTTCCATTCATCACATCGCTCAGCATGAAGGTCTTAATCTGTCGGTTGCGGTGGTCAATCCTCGACATGCCCTCTTCGGTGCCCACCCAGATGTTGCCGAAACGGTCTTCCGACAACTGGCGCACACTGTTGTTGACCAGTCCGCTGCTGGTGTTGTATATCTGATAGTTGAGCTTGTGGTTGGCAGCATCATATACGCAGCGTGCCACGCCGCCCACAAATCCGAACCACAAGGCACCGTCGCGTGCGGCGAGAATGCTGATGATTTCGTCGTAGGGGAACAGTCCGTTGCTAGCATTGAATATCTCAAACGATTGGTCACTCACCTTCCGCTTCCGTGTGTCGGTCATATAGATGCCGTTGGTGGTGGCTATCCATAGTCGTTCATCGCGAGTGAGGAGCAAGGCATGTATGCGCGACTCACTGTTTTGGCGTGTGAGCAACTGTTGGAACTTCATCTTCGTGTAGTCTATCTGTGCTCCGTTGGGAGGCGTGAGCAACAGACCGTTTTCCCAAGTAGCTATCCACGTACGGTTATAACGGTCTGATGCAAAGTCGTAGATGCTGTTTGAGGGCACGTGAAACTGCTTGTTGTTGATGGCGTAACGGTGTCCGTCGATATAGAGACCCGCTCCCTTGGTTCCCACCCACGTGTGTCCTTTCCGATCTTTGTGGTAGGCATACACACAGGCGGGCGTTTCCGTGCGGTAGGTGATGGCCTCGTTTTGAGGTTGGAAGCTGTAGAGCTTGTTTTCTTTGGTGCTGAGAATCACTTCTAGTGGCGACACCATGTCGAGGTGGCGCACCAGGTTGCTCCACTCGCTGGCATCGTTTGGCTCGGGTTTCAGGTATTTCACTTCATAGCCAACCTCCTCTTTCAAGCTGAAGATGCCACTCTCTGATGAAATCCAGATGGTGTTGTCTTTGCTGATATAGATGCTTAGCAGGAAGTTGGAACTGATGACCGCATTCTTGTCTTGTGCGGAGAAGTGCTGCAACTGGTCGGTGTGTGGGTCGTAGACAAACAGTCCGTTGCCATACGAGGCAATGAAAAATCTGCCTCGTTTGTCGCGCTGGACGGTGAAGATGCGGTCGCGCCCATTGATATAGTTCTTGTTGTCGAGCAGGTGCAACTTCTTCATCCATCCCTTTTCGCCGAACAGATAGAGGTTGCCCTGCTTGTCATAGAGACATTTGTAGCCACTGAGCGGGTTCTTGTCCATGGCATAGGGTATCTGCACATCGGCGCGTGAGAACACACCCGTCTTCATGTCCATGCGAAAGGTGGTCTGCTCGGTGAAGATATACCATCCGCCGTTCCACATCATGGAACTCCTCGATTTGCCTGCAAAGTCTTTCATGTAGGGCAGATGTGACTTTTTAGATAGTTTGCCGTCAAGATTGTAGATGAGCGCTTCGCCTTCTTCGGTGAGCACAGCGAAGCGTGACTGTCCCAATGTGGTGGTCTTGATGTGCAGACCTTTGGCTATATAGGTGCGTTGACCGTTGGGAGCGATGCGAAGCACACCGCGACTCGTGGTAATCCAGATGTTGTGGCGCGTGTCTTCAGCCACATTCAGCCCCTTTTGACTCGACAACAGACGGTTGGCAGTGGTGTAGTCGTGGATGGAAAACTCACCTTTATTATATATAATGTGGCGCACCCCGTTGTCGGGGTCATAGAGCCACATGCCGTTGGAGGTTTGTATGCGGTTGAAATATTGGCGTTCGCAGTCGTTGTGCCCTGTGTAGTCTACAAATTTTCCCTGTTTCAGGTCGAAGCAGTAGAGGGTGTGTTGCGGTGTATAAGCCCACAAGAGTCTATTCTTGTTGTCGCTGAAGAGCAAGACAATGTGTGAAGTGGTCCTCTTCGAAGGGTCGTGGCTGAGCGATTTATAGGTGAGAAAGTTGTAGCCGTCGTAGCGTAGCAGACCATTGGAGGTGGCTATCCAGATGAATCCGTCCTCGTCTTGTATTACGTTGTTGACGGTGTTGCACGGCAAACCATCTTTTACAGACAGTCGTTCACCCCGAAGATGGATGATGGAAGCTGCCCGTAAAGGGATGATAACAAATAGGAAAAGGAGAAGTATGGTGGGGATTGACGATGCTTGTTTCATGCTTGTGTCTAATTCGTTTCTATGTGCAAACTTACGGATAAAAATCGAAACAAAAGACGAATGTGCGATGAAATGTACGAAATGTGCACGTGAATCCCTGTGGACAATGGATATTATTTATACTTTTCGTACAAAAGTATAATGCCGTGTGGTGCGTTTTTTCATATCTTTGCAGCTGTAAGAACGCTTCACATAGGCGATGTGGGCGTGTGAAAAGTTAAACCAATAATAAAACTACAGATATGAAAATCAAGATCCTCTCCCTAACATTGTTGCTTTGCCTTTCTGCAAACGTCTTTGCAAAGAAGGTGAAGAAAGACGTGTTCCCAGATGGTACTCCTGTGCCAGCTTGGTTTAGTGATACTACCAAGGTGGATGTGAGCACCCTCGGCAAGCAGTATGTCATCACGGACTATGGCGTGAAAACAGACAGTACCATCGTGCAGACCGAAGCCATTCAGCGTGTCATCGACACGGCAGCGCAGGCTGGCGGTGGCGTGATCGTCATTCCACAAGGCACATTCCTTAGTGGCTCCTTGTTTTTCAAGCAGGGTACACACCTGCATCTCGTGGAGGGCGGAAAACTGAAAGGTGTTGACGCCATCAAGTATTACAAGATTTTGAAAACTCGCATGGAGGGACAAACCCTCAACTACTTTGCCGCACTTGTCAATGCTGACAGTCTGAATGGGTTTACCATTACGGGTAAAGGTACCATCGACGGTAACGGCAAACGCTTCTGGGAGGAGTTCTGGATACGCCGCAAGGTGAATGCCAAGTGTACGAATCTTGAAGCATTGCGCCCCCGGCTGGTTTACATCTCGAACAGTAGCAATGTGACTGTGCAGGACGTGCGTTTGCACAACAGCCCCTTCTGGACCAATCACCTCTATCACTGCGACCACGTGCGCTACATAGGCTGCGACATCTTCGCTCCGACTACGGGCGTGAAGGCACCAAGTAGCGATGCCATCGACATAGACTTTTGTCACGACGTGCTCGTGCATGGTTGTACGATGAGTGTTAATGACGATGCCGTGGTGTTGAAGGGCGGCAAGGGAACCTTCGTAGACAAAGATCCCACCAATGGCCCTAACTATAACGTGATTATTCAGGACTGCAAATACGGTGTGGTGCATGGTTGCCTCACCGTGGGCAGTGAGTCGTTCCAGGATCGCAACATCATCTTGCGCCGTTGCACGGTGAAAGACGCCAATCGCGTGGTGTGGTTCAAGATGCGCCCCGATACACCGCAGAAATACGAATACACCACCGTGGAAGACATCACGGGCAATTGCAGCAGTTTTGTGGTGGTGCGCCCATGGACACAGTTCTATAATCTGGAGAAGCGTGACGACATGCCGCTCTCCGAGTGCAGCAACATTGTGCTGCGCAACATCAATGTGAAGTCGCGCAATTTCTTCGATATAGGCACATCCGATAAGTATGCGTTGAAGAACTTCACGTTTGAGAACTGTCAGGTGGAAGACGAGAAGCAAGCCTTCGACAGTTCTCTGATTCAAGATTGCAAGGTGACCAATGTGGTCATCAACGGCAAAAAGATGAAATGATGAAACATACTTTCTTATTATCAACCCTGTTCTATGCCCAACTGGCGTGTGTGCCAGTTGGTGCACAGAACACTCCTTTTAGTCAAATGGAGCGCCTCGACCGCGGTGTGGTGGCATTGCCAGCACAGAAGAAAGGCGTGTTCGTGAGTTGGCGCGTGCTCGGCACCGACGACAATGCAGTGCGCTTCGACTTGCTTCGCAACGGCAAGAAGATAGCTTCCGACCTGTGCTTGAGCAATTATGTGGATGTGGATGGTAATACGAAAGACGTATATCAACTGGTGACCCACCAACCCGATGGCACACAGCAGACTTCACAAGCGGTGAAACCTTGGGCAGATCTGTTCATGCAGATACCGCTCAACCGTCCGCAGGGCGGCACTACACCCGACGGCAGAGCCTACACATACTCCCCCAACGATTGTAGCGTGGGCGATGTGGATGGCGATGGCGAATATGAAATCGTGCTCAAATGGGACCCAAGCAATTCGCGCGACAATTCTTTTCATGGCTACACAGGAGACGTCATACTCGATTGCTACAAGTTGGACGGCAAACAACTTTGGCGTATCAATCTTGGTAAAAACATCCGTGCGGGTGCCCACTATACCCAATTCCTTGTTTACGACTTCGATGGAGACGGTCGGGCCGAGATGGTCTGCAAGACTGCGCCCGGTTCGGTGGACGGCAAAGGCCATTTCGTGAGTGCAGTTGCTACGGACGAAACCATTGTGCAGTGTGACAATGCGGCGGACTATCGCACAGAAAACGGCCGCATTCTTTCGGGTGAAGAGTTCCTCACGGTGTTCCGTGGCGTGGATGGCGAGGCTATCCATACCGTATGGTATAATCCCAACCGCAACTTCGGACTAGGCGGCAAAGCACCCTATGGAGATTGGGGCGACCAGAGCTATCAAGGCAATCGGGGAGAACGCTTCCTCGCTTGTGTGGCTTATCTAGATGGTGCAGACAAGAATCCGTCTGCGGTGATGTGCCGCGGTTACTATACACCATCCTATCTTTGGGCGGTAGACTTCGACGGGAAACACTTGAAGACCAAGTGGCTGCACAGTTCAACGACGCCTAACGACTGGACCGTGACCGACGCTGACGGAACAATAGTGAAAGAGGCACATCATCTAGAGGCTACTGCCTATGGGCAAGGTGCTCACAGCGTGGCAGTGGCAGATGTGGATGGCGACGGCTGCGATGAGATCACCTACGGATCTGCCGCCATCAACAACGATGGAACACTGCTATATTCTACAGGCTTAGGACATGGAGATGCGCAACATCTGGGCGACCTGCTTCCCGACCGACCTGGACTGGAATATTTCATGGTGCACGAACATGCACCCTATGGTTCCGACCTGCGTGATGCTCGCACGGGAGAAATCCTATATAGAGAGGTAGACCGTGAAGACACGGGTAGGGGATTGGCAGCCGATATTGATGCCCGCCATCGTGGCGCAGAGTTCTGGAGCTCGGCGAGTCCGAAGCTGCACGACTGTGAAGGAAACGTCATTACCCGTGCGTGGTTGCCCATGAATTTCCGTCTCTATTGGGATGGCGACCTGCAGGACGAACTGTTGGGCAATCTCGGCAGACCGAATTTTGCACCGTTTCTCGTGAAATGGAATGGGAAACGAGGGGAGCGTTTGCCTTTGAGCAATGGCAAACAACTCTACGAAATGGGTCATAGCGTGAGCAACAACTGGTCTAAGGCGACACCTTGCTTGCAGGCTGACCTCTTCGGCGACTGGCGCGAAGAACTCATCTTTTGGGATTCTTCCGATGCCAGTCATCTCAATGTGTTTACAACAAACATTCCTACCGACTATCGTGTGCCCACACTGATGCACGACCACGTGTATCGCATGGGGGTGGCATGGCAGAATGTAGCATACAATCAACCCCCGCACTTGGGTTATTATCTGCCCGATGCGGTCAAGAAATGGGAAAACAAAACTTCTAAGT
>CAVKQP010000077.1:7498-8630 GCA_963658165.1 Clostridium sp. CAG:302
GCGCTGTCTTTACTGACAGCCATGACGTCGGCTTCTGCCCAGGTGGCGAAACCGATGGACGACGTCAACCACGTGGTGGACTTGACGCTCGACAGTCTGAACAAGGCTGAAATGGCTCGTGTGCCAGCAGGCTCGAGCCGTAAAGGAAACAATCCTGTACTTTTCCTCGTAGGTAACTCAACCATGCGCAATGGTACGTTGGGCAATGGTAACAATGGCCAATGGGGATGGGGATTCTTCGAACACATGTTTTTCGATCCCAACAAGATTACTGTGGAGAACCAAGCGCTTGGCGGAACAAGTAGTCGTACGTTCTATACGCGGCTCTGGACAGGAGTGAAGTCGGGCATTAAACCTGGCGATTGGGTCATCATCTCTATCGGTCATAACGACAATGGCCCCTATGATAGCGGTCGTGCGCGCGCCAGTATACCAGGCATAGGAACCGATACGCTCAACGTGACCATCAAGGAAACGGGTGTGAAGGAAACGGTCTATACCTATGGCGAGTATATGCGCAAGTATATTCGTGAGACGAGAGCGTTGGGCGCACACCCCATCCTGATGTCGCTCACACCGCGTGACGCTTATGACGAGAATGGTAAAATCGTCCGTGTCAACAAGACTTTCGGTCTTTGGGCAAAGCAGGTGGCAGAGCAGGAGCACGTGCCCTTTGTCGACTTGAATGAGATTTCCGCTACCAAGTTGGACAAGTATGGCAAATGGAAGGAGCACTATCATTTCTTCACCGATCATATTCACACCAGTCGGTTCGGTGCGATGATGAATCGCCCGTTCGGCAGCTGAAGGCATCTATGAGAGCGATGACCCACAGTTGGCACCACTCAAGGCGATGATGGTGAACGTGATTCCCGATACCGTGGAGGTGAAGCGCGAAGAGGGAAAACCTGTGGTGTTCATCACGGGAGACAGTACGGTGAAGAATACCGACAAAGAACCCGATGGCATGTGGGGTTGGGGCTCACAGGCATATTCCGTCTTCAACCCTAAGAAGATTACATGTGTGAACTGCGCCAAGGCGGGTCGCAGCACGCGTACCTATCTGAATGAGGGACGATGGGATAAGGTCTACAATAGTCTGAAGCCCGGTGACTATGTGCTCATCCAGTTC
>CAVKQP010000078.1:0-8617 GCA_963658165.1 Clostridium sp. CAG:302
TTATACATTAAAACTGACAACAAGACACGCAGAAGCCCTATATTTTCGTGTGGACCAAAAACAAGCGGGGCGGGAAAGGATTGCCTTTTCAATCCGTTCCCGCCCCGCAGATGGGTTGTGATAAGGGGTCGTTAGAAACGATAACCCAAGGTGAACAACACTTGATTGCGCTTGTTGCTCACAGGTGTAGCGTTAGCTACGTTGTTCAATTCCGATTCATTTGAGTCAGCATAGTAGTTCATGAAGGGATAGAAATCGCCGTTGGTCTGACTGTACTGATAGGCGATGTCGAACGACCAACCCTTGTGAGAGTAGCCCACACCTGCCGTAAAGCGGTTGGTAGACTTCCAGTTTGTGAAGTCGGTAGACGAGCTATAGTATACGCCAGGCGATTCAAGACTGCCGTCCTTGAAGCCGTCTTTGTTGTACAACGGACTCACATAGTTGTAACCCAAGCGTACGGCGAACTCTGGAGTAGCCTTAAACTCAGCTCCCAACTTGAGTGTAGACACACCCTTGAGCGACTTCTCAATGTTGCTCTTCATGGCTTGGTCGCGTGTAGAGGTGTCTATCCAATCGCCATAGTAGTCGGTATAGCCACCGTCGTTGATGCGGGCATCGCAAGCGCCATAGTCTGAATATTCGTAGGTGGCACCCAGAGCCAAGTAGTTGCCCACGGTATAGCCCACGCTACCGCCAAATTTCCATGGCGTATAGAACTTGAATTCATAGCTCTCATTGCTTCTGCCGTTGTCGTACTCGCCCACTGACGACTGGTTAGTCAAGGTGGTGTAGTTGGTCGTAGTGAGGTCGTACCACACAGGAGTGTTCACATAGAGTCCGATGCGGAACGGAGAAGACTCGATGGGACGGAAGATGACACCAGCTTTCACGTCGAATCCCGTACCCGTAATCTTGCGACTGTCGTCGATAGTCACCGTGCCAAGTTCTGCTTTGTTTTCATCTACCAACATCTCGGAATAGGCTGCAGTGCCTTTATAGTTGACGTCGTGGATGCCAAAAGTGATACCCCAGTAGAAGCGGTCGTTGCTATTGCCACTGATATTGAAGTCGTATTCACCTATATAACCCGTATTGGCGCGTCCGAACTGATAGGCATTGGCATTGTTGTAGTTGAAGTTCTCATCGCCCTCAGTGGTCTGTCCGTTGTGGAGCAGTGAGTTGTAGTAGAGGTAGTCCAGCTGGTTGAAGGCGTCGGAATTGCCTACAAACTCGCCGCTAGAGTTCGTACCGATATCGAACAAGCCCGCTGCGCCCTTGATATAACTCAGTTTGCTCTGCGACGCATTGCTGAGTTTTCCTGCTGCTGTGAGTATCTGGTCGAAGTTTTTACACTTGTGATAGTTGAAGCCCACGTTGAGGAAGTTGCTGCTACTGGTGCGCATGGCATAAACAAAACCCAGTTGGTCGAAGCTGGCATTGGTCACATTGCCATCCTTAAACGATTTTGCCTCACCTTGGCTAACAAAGCCAAACGATCCACCCACATAACTCTTGCGGAACAAACCGATGCCGGCAGGGTTGCTGCTGATGGTGGAGATGTCGGCACCGAGGGCTTCCATCGCACCACCCATGCCCACGTAGCGAGCCGTACCGTTGAGGTCTTGCTGCGCTATCGGAGCATTGTCGTAAGTTTCTTGAGCGACTGCTGGCCATGCAAAGACAGCCATGGCAGCCATTATCGTGTATTTTTTCATTGTCGTTGTGTTATATTGTTATCGTCATCATTAGTCTTACTGTTCAGTCTATCGGCGACCGCCAAAGTGTCCGCCGCCACCGCCGCCAGAGAAGCCACCGCCGCGTGAACCGCCGCCAGAGAATCCTCCGCCGCCACCGAAGCTACTGCCTCCTGAGAAACTGCCACTGCGCATGCCGCCGAAGTTGCTGCCGCTGTTGTTGCTGCGGCCAAAGTCGCTGTTGCTATAGCTGCGGGAGTTGTTGGTTGTCGTGCTGCGACGCTGACCGCCAAAGTTGGTGCCGCCCGTGTAGCGCTGGTTGTTGCTGCGCGTAGAGGTGGTGTTGCCACGATAGCCACCAAAGTTGCTATTCGAATATCCACTTCTGCCGAAACTGCCAGGACCATGATTGCGAGTACCCGTCACACCATTGTAGGCATGATAACGCGGTCCGCCTCCACCATAGATAGGTCTATCCCACCATCCGTAGTGATGCCAGTAGGGAGAGCCCCAGCCATACCAACTGCCGTAGAACCATGGATCATACCATCCGTCGAACCATGGGTCATACCAGCCATAGCGTGCTGACCAATAGGGACCGCCCCAATAACCATAGTAATAAGGATTGTACCATCCGTAATAATCGTCATACATGCCCATGCGGCGCGTGTAAGCATAGTCGTTTTCATCGTCATAATAGGTGGCAGAACCGGGATAGACCGTCGACGTGTCTGCCGCAGCGCCATAAGTGCCATCGCCTGCGTGGAACTCTATGACGTCGTTGCCCAACGAGTCGGTGCCGATCTTCTGATAGTAACTCTTCAGTTTGCCGCGACGATTATACTCGTCTACGTCACGATTGCTGCCACTATAATACGTGGGTGGCTCCACGGTAGACCTTAGTTCGGCATGGTTTTCAACAGCCGCACCCTTCTTCGGGGTGAAGTAAAGGTCGTCGTCCTGTGCGGCAGCCGTGAAGGGCAGTGTGCCGACGAGGAGAGAAAGTAGGAAAAATCTGTTCATTGTATTATCCTTTCTTTACGTTTTATCCATATGATGATGCCTCACAATTTCTTGTTAGCATGCGCAAAATTAAGCCTTAAAGCGATGCAAAAATAAGGAAAAACCCTAAAGGGTGGTAGGTTTTTCCCTATTTTTTATAAATTTGCACCCAAATTTAACAAAGGATGAAATACTATTTAGTTGATTTTAGGATAATGCCCCCAGAGGGAATAGACCTGCTGACCGGACGCGATCTGCTCGCCAACGCAGCAGCCGAAGCGGGATTTGAGTCGTTTGAAGACACACCCAGCGGTATGACAGGCTATGTGCAGACCTCGCTCTTCGACAAGGAGGCACTCGACGAAAGCATCAAAACCTTCCCCTTGGAAGGCACCCATATAGAATATAAGGTGGAAGAAGCCGAAGACAAAGACTGGAACGAGGAGTGGGAACAGACGGGGTTCGACCCCATCACCGTGGGCGACCGCTGCATCATCTATGACGCCAAGAACTCGGAAGCGCCCCAACTGTCGCGCCCCGACGAACTCTGCGTGGGCATAGAAGCCAAACTGGCATTCGGCACAGGCACGCACGAGACCACACGAATGATTGTGTCGATGTTGCTCGACATGGACCTGAAGGGCAAAAGCATACTCGACTGCGGATGCGGCACGGGCATTCTCGGCATCGTAGCCGCCAAGTGCGGTGCCAAGCACGTGACGGCATACGACATAGACGAGTGGAGTGTGAACAACACGCGCCACAATGCACAGTTGAACGGCGTAGACATCGACGTGCTCGAAGGCGACTCCAGCGTGCTCTCGCACGTGAGCGGACTGTTTGATGTGGTGCTCGCCAACATCAACCGCAGCATTCTCATCAACGACATGCCCCACTTCATCGACATGACACACAAGGGAGCAACACTCATCGTGAGCGGATTCTACTCGGCAGACGCCCCTTTGCTCATCGAACGGGCACGCGAACTCAAGTTGAAAGAAACGCTTCGCAAAACCAACGGCGACTGGTGTTGCTTGAAGTTTACGCACGAATAATCCACTACTTTTTGCAAAGTCAAGGTTACAAACAGGTAGCACCACGACCGAAAAACCGCAAAAATCGTTAAATTTATTCACGATTTACGGTAGAAACACTTACCTTTGCATAGCAATTAAAACGAAAATATCATTTCAATTAATATTAGCAGTTATGAAAATTGATCAATTCAACTTTGCCGGCAAAAAGGCAATTGTTCGTGTGGACTTCAATGTTCCATTGGATGAAAACGGTAACGTTACAGACGATACCCGTATCAAAGGCGCTCTTCCTACACTGAAGAAAGTGCTCGCAGACGGCGGTTCCGTCATCATGATGAGCCACATGGGCAAACCAAAAGGTAAGGTGAACCCCAAGCTTTCTTTGAGCCAAATCGTAAAGAACGTGTCTGAAAGCCTCGGCGTAGAGGTGAAGTTCGCTCCCGATTGTGCCAATGCAGACAAGGAAGCAGCCGCTCTGAAGCCAGGCGAAGCCCTGCTTCTGGAGAACCTCCGCTTCTATGCAGAAGAAGAAGGCAAGCCAGTAGGCATCGACAAAGAAGACCCCGCATATGCTGCTGCCAAGGAAGAAATGAAGGGCAAGCAGAAAGATTTCGCCAAGAAGCTCGCTTCATACGCAGACTGCTACGTGATGGACGCTTTCGGCACCGCACACCGCAAACACGCTTCAACAGCCGTTATCGACCAGTTCTTCGACAAGGATCACCGCATGCTCGGCTACTTGATGGAGAAGGAAGTGCACGCTGTAGACGCAGTGCTCAGCAACATCAAGCGCCCCTTCACCGCTATCATGGGTGGCTCTAAGGTGTCTACGAAGATCGGTATCATCGAGAACTTGCTCGGCAAGGTAGACAACCTCATCCTCTGCGGCGGTATGACCTATACTTTCGCTAAGGCTCAAGGCGGCAAAATCGGTAAGAGCATCTGTGAGGACGACAAGCTCGACGTGGCTCTCGACGTGATGAAGAAAGCTAAGGAGAACGGTGTAAACCTCGTGCTCGGCACAGACTGCATCGCAGGCGACGACTTCAAGAACGACTGCAACACACAGGTTTGCAACGTAATGGAAATTCCTGACGAACTCGAAGGTATGGATGCTGGTCCTGAAACACGCAAGGCATTTGCTGCAGCTATCGAGGGCGCAAAGACCATCTTGTGGAATGGTCCTGCAGGTGTGTTCGAGTTTGACAACTTCGCAGGCGGTTCTAAGGCAGTGGCTGAGGCCATTGTCAAGGCAACAGAAGACGGTGCCTTCTCTCTCATCGGTGGTGGTGACTCTGTGGCATGTATCAATAAGTTTGGCATGGCAGACAAGGTTTCCTACATTTCTACCGGTGGTGGTGCACTGCTCGAAGCCATCGAAGGCAAGGTGCTCCCTGGCATCGCAGCCATGGAAGAATAAAACCATGAAAGCAACAAGTATTGGTTAACAAAGATAAGGTGAAGTTCTGACGGCGGAAACTTTCGTTCACAGAACTTCACCTTCGTCATTAAAACTTCCCATAACCTCACCTTAAAAACAACTATAACCCAACAATAAGACATTATACATTATGGATTGGCTTATAAACCTATTTACCAATACCGAATCGGTAGCCCACATTGCTATCCTTTTCGCCGTGGTTATCGCTGTTGGCGTGTTCCTCGGCAAACTAAAGATTGGCGGCATCTCGTTGGGTGTATCGTTCGTGCTCTTCGCTGGCATCATCGCTGGGCACATCGGATTCACCGCCCCTACCAACATTCTCAACTTCTTGCAAGACTTCGGCTTGATACTCTTCGTCTTCTGCATCGGTATGCAGGTAGGACCGGGTTTCTTCGAGAGTTTCAAGAAAGGCGGCATTATACTTAACGGATTGTCGGCTCTGCTCATCCTGCTCAACATCCTCGTCATGTTCGGATGCTACTATATCTTCTTCGACACAAGCGACCCCAACAACCTGCCTATGATGGTCGGCACACTCTATGGTGCCGTGACCAACACGCCAGGACTTGGTGCGGCAAGTGAAGCCCTCAACTCCGTGTTTAAGGACCACGTGCCACAGATTGCTTCGGGATATGCCTGCGCCTACCCACTCGGTGTGTTGGGCATCATCGGTGCCACCATCGCCCTCAAATACATCTGCCGCATCGACATGAAAGCAGACGACGACGCACTGGAAGAAGAAGAGAAAGAGAATCCTCACGCTAAGCCTCATCAATTGCACCTGAAGGTGGCAAACGCCTACATTGCCGGACGTACACTGAAGCAGATATCCGAATTCCTCAACCGCGACGTGGTTTGTACACGTCTGCGCCACAAGGGCGAAGTGGTAATCCCTACGCGTACCACCACCTTCCAAATGGACGACGAACTGCTCATCATCTGTACGGAAGCCGATGTAGAAGCCGTCAAGGCATTTATCGGTCCTGAGATCGATGTGGAATGGAACGAGGACGACCAGAAGAAACCTATGGTTTCACGACGCATCATCGTGACCAACTCTGAAATGAATGGTAAGGTGCTCGGTAGCATGCACTTCTCATCGGTCTACGGTGTGAACGTGACACGCATCACCCGCCAGGGCATCAACCTCTTCGCCAGCCGCAACCACCGCTTCCAGATTGGCGACCGCCTCATGGTGGTCGGTCAGGAAGACAACGTGAACCGCGTGTCAGAACTGATGGGCAACTCCGAACGCCGACTCAATGCCCCAAACTTGTTCACCATCTTCGTGGGCATCATCGTGGGTATCATCTTCGGTAGCATTCCTGTAGCAATCCCCGGAATGCCCGTACCTTTGAAGTTGGGTATCGCTGGCGGACCGCTTGTCATCGCCATCCTCATAGGCCGCTATGGCGACCGCCTGAAGTTGGTTACCTTCACCACCACCTCTGCCAACATGATGCTGCGCGAGATAGGACTCGTGCTCTTCCTCGCCAGCGTGGGCATCAAGGCAGGTGCCAACTTCTGGGACACTGTGGTGCAGGGCGACGGACTGAAATATGTATACACGGGTGTACTCATCACCGTCATCCCCATCTTGATTGTCGGAGTCATCGGTCGCCTGCGTTTTCACATCAACTATTACACCCTGATGGGTATGATTGCCGGTACGTGTACCGACCCTCCAGCCTTGGCATACGCCAACTCGGTGTCTTCGCGAGAGGCTCCCGCCATCGGCTACTCTACGGTCTACCCGCTCAGCATGTTCCTCCGCATCTTCACCGCACAGATCATCGTGCTATTCTTCTGCGGAGCATAAATACACAAAAACTCCCGGCATCACAGAAACGGATGTCGGGAGTTTTTGTATCTACTCGTTTAGTGCTTCTCGAAGATCTTGTCTTGGTCGGTTATCTGTGTCGGCGTACCAGCCTTGCCACCGATGTGACAATCGGTGAAACGCACGTCGGGCGCATCGTCAATGCTCATGCCTGTCTTCGCCTCACCCACTTCTAGGTGGTTGAACGTGACATTGCGGATGGGTTTTGCCTTCGTGCCCTGCAACACGACGGCTGCTGCCGATGCCTTCTGGCACGAGAGTCCGTCGACATGAATGTCGCTCACCTCGGTGAAGTGGTGGTTGTCCTGTCCTTCACCGGCATACATGCTGGTGATATAGAACAGGTCTTCCACGTTGCCAAACGTGCAGTTGTTCACATATATATTCTTGATGAAACCGCCCCGATCGGGATTGGTCTTCATGTAGATGCCTCGTTTGCAGTAGCCGGCATAGTCGCAGTCCTCGATAAACACATTGCGCACACCCGCCGACATCTCGCTTCCAATCACCACGGCATGAAGTCCCTTGAAGTGGCAGCGGCGTATCACAACATTCTCCGTAGGCATCGCCACCGTCCAACCATCACGATTGTGCCCACTCTTGATGGCTATATTGTCGTCACCATTGTCAAAGTGCACGTCTTCTATGAGGATGTTGCGCGAACATTCAGGGTCTATACCATCGTTGTTCACCAGTTTGGCATCGTAGCGAAGCCCCCGACAGATGATGTTCTCACTCTTGAACAAGTGGACGCACCAGAATGGCGAGTTGATCATCTTCACGCCTTCCAGTGTGATATTCTTGCATTCGTAGAGTTGCAACAGGTGCGGACGGAGATAGTAGCCGTCGCCAAACACGCGCGAGTCGATGCTCACACCCTCACTATTCATCGCCCTACTCTTCTGCTGCCCTGCCTTTTGTTGGGCGCGCCACGTGGCGAAAGTGGTCATCGCATTGCCATCAATCGTACCTTTGCCGACGATAGACACATCGTGCAAGCCTCTGCCATAGATGAACGGCGAGTAATTGTGGAGGAAAGTGCCCTCCCAACTGGTGCTCACCATGGGGTAATACTTCGCTTCGGGAGAGAACTTCAGCGTGGCTCCTTCCTTTAACTCTATGGTGAGATTGCTCACCAGATGGAGCGGACCGCGCAAGAAATAGGTACCCGCAGGCACCACCACCCGTGCGCCGCCACGCTTGGTTGCCCACTTAAAAGCCTTCTTGAATGCCGGCAGACAGTCCGCCTTGCCGTCGCCCTTGGCTCCATACTTCGTAATCAAGATTTCACCCTGTCCTTGCTTTGCCCCCGTGATGAGTTGCAACACACTGTCGCGCAGTGCCACACGCCGCTCGTCAATGCCGGCACGACACGCCAAGGGCGAAATGAAAAGCTCCATGCCACAAAGGGAAAGGAGGAAAAGAAACCGATAGAACTTGTTAATCATATCATCATCATCATTATTAAAACATTCGTATTGTACGTCTATCTACGACAAAGGGGAACATCTCGTTGTTGAGACATTCCCCTTTGTGCGGTGTGTACGGGACTCGAACCCGTGACCTCCTGCGTGACAGGCAGGCATTCTAACCAGCT
>CAVKQP010000079.1:0-8604 GCA_963658165.1 Clostridium sp. CAG:302
TTCCTATCCAAGCCTACAACAATGATACAACAGCTGTGGTCATCGACATCACCAAATTTGTGAGTGACGACAATCCGATTGTCTATTTCACCGATAAGGTGGCAAAGGACAAGGCTGGTGTGGGTATGCAACAGGCAGACAAAAGTTATGTAAAATCGGTCAATGCATATGACCATAGCGTTGAGGTGAAAGCGCTGAAAACCTATACTGCAGGACAAAACCCTGCAGGTCCCTGCTACACCATGGAACTGAACTCCTCGTGGTTACTTTTGCCAGAAAAGCCAATGCGACCGAGATTGTTCGACTCTCGTGTGGGCTATTTTACTGTGTCACACAAGGACTTCGATGCAGATCCACAGAGTGTGAAAACCACTACTTATGCCAATCGTTGGCGTTTGGAACCCAAACCTGAGGATGAAGAGAAATACAAGCGCGGAGAACTTGTGGAACCTCAGAAACCTATCGTCTTCTACATAGACCCTACGACTCCGAAAAAGTGGATACCTTATCTTATTCAAGGTGTGGACGATTGGAATGTGGCATTTGAAGCGGCGGGCTTTAAAAATGCGATCAAAGCAATGGAGGCTCCCACTGTCGCCCAAGACAGTGCTTGGGATATTGAAAGCGCTCATTGCAATGCCATCATGTATCGTCCGTCAACGGTTCCCAATGCAATGGGGCCTTCAATTGCTGATCCCCGCAGTGGAGAAATTTTGGAGAGTCATGTGTTTTGGTATCACAACGTGATGTCGCTCGTCAAACAATGGTATCTCACACAGTGTGGCGCCGTTGATCCACGTGCCCATATGGCTGAATTGCCTGATACATTGATGGGACAACTCATCCGTTTTGTTTCATCTCATGAGATAGGTCACACTTTGGGTCTTCGTCATAACATGGGATCTAGTTCTACAGTCCCTGTTGAGAAATTGCGCGACAAGGCTTGGGTCGAGGCAAATGGACATACTCCGTCAATCATGGATTATGCCCGATTTAATTATGTAGCACAACCAGAAGACCACATAGGGGAGAAAGGACTGTTTCCACGTGTCAATGACTACGACTCGTGGGCCATCTATTGGGGATATCGTTGGCGTCCTGAGTTTAAAACTGCCAAAGAGGAAGCCAAATATCTTGGCAAACTTGTCACCGACACCTTACGGGTAAACCATCGCCTTTGGTTCGGTGGTGAAGGCAATCCCTTTGATCCCCGCAGTCAAGCTGAGAGCTTGGGTGATGACGCTATTAAGGCTAGCGAATACGGAATCAAGAATTTGAAGCGTATTCTTCCAAATCTGAACAAATGGATGGTGGAGGATGGAGAGAACTTTGATAATCTCAAGAGCGCAATGTCTGCTGTATACAGTCAGTTTGGTATATACATTGGTCATGTAATGACAAGTATCGGTGGCGTATATGCCAACGATCTTCGGGGCGGAGATAAAGGAGCGATTAGCGTACCGGTAGAACACGATAAACAAAAGGCTTCCTTGCAGTTTATCATCAACGAATGTATTAACACTCCTACATGGCTCTACAACAAGGATGCTTTTGATAAAATGGGATTCTCCTTTGGCATAGAGATGTCCCGTTTGCATGAGCAACTGTTCAATGGCCTCATCGCTCGCAACCGCCTGAGTAATATGCTTGATGCGGAAGTGTGCAGCAAGAATCCCTTTACTATCGCGGAATTCTTCACCGATTTGGATAATGGCGTATTTTCAGAGTTGTATCGTGGAAAGAATGTCAGTTTCGTTCGCCGCAACATGCAGCGCATGTATGTGATGCGTCTGATCGATCAGGCATTCTCACCGATCAATCCCAAAGAAGGAACACTCTATGGATACGTGCATAGCAAGAGCGACATGCATGCAGTTTTTGTGGACGAGGTGAGGAAACTTCGTAACCTCTTTATCTCAACGCTTAAGCGTGGTGGAATCAATGCCGTGACACGTGCTCATTTGGAAGATTTGCGTGATCGCTTGACTTCTGAACTAAATGCTGTGACCATGAAGAAGTGACGATTATTTGATTATAGATTTCTATCGTAAGGACATGCCGCAATTTCCCAGTGATGGATGGTCGGTATGTCCTTTTTGTTATAGTGTTTGCATAATTGCTCCTTTTCTTGTAATTTTGCAATGTCATCGTGTGTTTGACAATCAAGTGATCACATTTAGGTTAGCTATTCTTATGAGGAAGATGGATAAAGATGTTCTCGGAAAATCCCGTTTTATAGCCAATCTGAAAGACGGAAACAAGGAGGCTTTTACCCTTCTGTTCGACCAATACTTCGTTCCGTTGGTCGACTATGCATGCCGTCTGCTCAAAGACCGAGAGTCGGCAAAGGACTTGGTTATGTCCTTTTTTTGTCATATCTACGAACAACGCCAAACGTTAACTGATGATATCCATCTTAATGCCTATCTATATAAATCGATTTATGCTCGCTGTTTGAACGAACTGCGGCATAACAAGGTGGCGCGTGATTATGCAGACAAGACTTTGCTCGATTTTTACTTTAGGGAAATTATTCAAACTCCAGAGGCCGAATTGCATCTGTTTTCTGTCGAAATAGAAAAACATGTCGATGAGGCTATTGATCGCTTACCTAAACGTACTAGAGATATATTCCAAATGAGTCGTCGCGAAGGTCTTTCCAATGCAGAGATAGCGGAACGTTTGGAAATATCAAAGCGTACCGTCGAGGGGCATATCTCCAATGCGCTATCTTTTCTGCGTAAAGACTTGGATTGGCTTCTCATGCTCTACCTTCTTTGGATGTCGGGCACGAAGATGTAGCGAGTCGATCAGAGATTATAAAAAAGCAAGCGTTTTATTTCGTTGTTTCATTGTTTTTTTGTTACTTTGCATTCAGAAAGCGATGATTTACTTTCTGATAGCAAGAAAAAGTAAACAAAAGTAATAAGCATAAAAGAAATGAAAGAAGACAGACAAACCCTTAACCGCAACTTGGCACAGATGCTCAAGGGCGGTGTGATTATGGACGTTACCACTCCAGAGCAGGCGAAAATCGCTGAGGCTGCTGGCGCTTGCGCAGTGATGGCGCTTGAGCGTATTCCTGCCGACATTCGTGCGGCTGGTGGTGTATCGCGCATGAGTGATCCGAAGATGATTAAGGGCATTCAGGAGGCTGTGTCTATCCCAGTGATGGCGAAATGCCGTATTGGTCACTTCGCTGAGGCGCAGATTTTGCAGGCCATTGAAATAGACTATATCGATGAGAGCGAAGTTCTTTCGCCCGCAGACGATGTTTACCATATTGACAAAACCCAGTTTGACGTGCCCTTTGTGTGTGGAGCCAAAAACTTGGGTGAAGCACTCCGCCGCATCGCTGAAGGTGCAACGATGATTCGTACCAAGGGTGAACCTGGCACGGGCGATGTGGTGCAGGCTGTGCGCCACATGCGCATGATGCAGAGCGAAATTCGTCGCCTTGTGTCGATGAGCGAGAACGAGCTCTTTGAGGCTGCTAAGCAGTTGCAGGCTCCCTATGAGTTGGTTAAATATGTACACGAAAACGGTAAACTCCCTGTAGTAAACTTTGCCGCAGGTGGTGTGGCTACACCTGCCGATGCAGCTTTGATGATGCAACTGGGTGCTGAAGGCGTGTTCGTAGGATCTGGTATCTTCAAGAGCGGCAACCCAGCTAAGCGTGCTGCTGCCATCGTGAAGGCTGTGACCAACTATACCCATGCCAAGATGCTTGCTGAATTGTCTGAAGACCTTGGCGAAGCCATGGTGGGCATCAACGAGAGCGAGATAGAACTCTTGATGGCAGAAAGAGGTAAATAAAGACGTTAGGATGAGAATAGCAGTATTGGCCTTGCAAGGCGCTTTTGCTGAACATCGGCAGAAGTTGGACAGCTTGGGCGTGGAGAGTTTCGAGGTGCGCCAACTGAAGGATTGGGATCAGCCAAAAGACGGACTCATCATTCCTGGCGGAGAGAGTACCACGCAGGCAAAACTTCTGAATGAACTAGGACTGTTGGAACCTGTAAAGCAGGCAATAGCCGAAGGACTGCCCGTCTATGGTACTTGTGCTGGACTGATACTCCTTGCCAAGACGATAGAAGGCGAGCCGGCTAAGCGTATTGCTACGATGGATATCACCGCTCTTCGCAACGCCTATGGACGTCAGTTGGGTAGCTTCTATGTAGAGGCTCCGATGAAGGGTATAGAAGGCAACGTGCCGATGACGTTCATTCGCGCACCCTATATCAAAGACGTATGGGGTGAAGCAGAGGTGCTCGCAGAGGTGGATGGTCGCATCGTAGCAGCCCGACAGGGTAATCAATTGGTCACCGCGTTCCATCCGGAACTGAATGAAGACACACGTGTGCACGAATATTTTGTGCAGATGTGCAAGTAAGAAATAGAAAGAAGGAGCATTGTTTCTTTCCGTAGCCGATGGAACGGGAAAAGGACAATGCTTCTTTTGTTTGTTAGTAACGGCATGCTTCACATACTTGAGATTCCTTCCTTCTTTCCGCCCTATGGCGGTGCATTCTGCTTGGAGCAAAGCAAGGCTCTGGCAGAACAGGGACACGTGGTACGCATTGTGGCATGTGTGCAGTTGGGGGTGACCATCAGCAAATGGAACTACCTAACTGCTATCACTCACACCGAAGATCGTGTGATGGATGGCATCACCGTGTTCTATAGGCAGACGCGAGGACTCCCCAAGTGTCCACACTTTAACATGAAGCATTGGGTGAAAACAGTGTGTCAGATGGTGGACGACTATGTGACATGCTACGGCAAGCCCGACCTCATTCACGCCCATTGTGCCAAGTGGGCAGGACAAGCTGCGATGCTGGCGGGAAGGAAATGGGGGGTGCCCTATGTGGTGACCGAACATCTGTCGTCGCAGTTGTTTGCCACTGAGTTCAAGGGGGATTTAAAGAAGGTGTGGCAGATACCCATGCTGAAAGAGGTGTATCGCCGAGCCGATAGGGTCATCCCTGTGTCGGCAGAACTGGTGGATGACCTTGCTCCATATTTCGGTCGTGATTATCAGTGGACGGAAGTGTCAAACACGATAGACACTGACTTCTTTGCCTATCAGCCGCGGAAACCATTAGAAGGCAGATCCTTTGTGTTTTGTTGTCTTGCCATGTTTATTCCCCTGAAGGGCTACGATATTCTGTTGAGGGCTTTCCACGACTTTATGGAGAAAGCGCACGCTCCAGCACGACTTATTATTGCAGGCACTTATACCGATTCGAAAGAATTGGCAGAAATGGTGCAGGAACAAGGATTGGACCGTGTGACGGACATTCGTGGACTGGTAGACAAACAAGGCGTGCGCGATATTCTCTATGAGAGCGACTGCTTGGTGTTGGCATCGCGGAGTGAAGCACAACCATTGGTGCTGCTTGAAGCCATGAGTACGGGCATTCCGGTCATCTCGACCGAGGTGACTCCAAGAAGTCAACGCATAGAGGGTTGTCACATCGTGCCTACGGACGATGCTCGTGCCTTGTGCGAAAAGATGGAGTGGGTGTGTCGCAGCGATTCGTCGTTCAGCGGAAATTCTATTTCAGAAGGTGTGCGTAAGATGGTTTCACCCGAGGCAATAGGGCAGAAACTCACCGCTGTTTTTAATGAAGTGATATCAAAACGTTAGTGACAACAGGTTAACGTCTTTTGTTCTTGAGATAGACTGCAAGTCTTCTTACGACCAATCCCACATTCCATAGCCATGGTGTATTCATGAGAAGATGCAACGTTCGTATGCGCTTCGTGTTGTTCACTTGCCATCTCTTTTGGCAAGCCAATGCTTCTTGGTACAACTTGTAGTCATGGCAGCGGAAGGCATGCATGAGGAGTGCGAATGTCTTGACTTCGAAAAAGGTATTGATGCGTGGAGTGCAAGGAAGATGGTAGGCTTGATAGAGCTGGAAACTGAGGTCGGTGGTGCGCCTCGTGAAGACAAATTGTTTCCTTTCGCCATCAGTGCCGAAATGAGAATTTGACACCGAAGCATTACCTATGCTATAGTTGAGCGTCGGTTCGGGAAGATAACCGATTTTCCCACTCATCGCCAAGGTGAAGGCTATTTGCAAGTCCTCACATCCCAACTCTCTTCCGCGAAAACACTCCGTGTGCGCTGCATAGATGCGCTTGATTGTAGTGGCGCGATAGAGGGCGGTACACAGGTGGATGACGGGTGATTGCGTTTGGGTGAGTATGGCTTCAGCCATCTGTCGTCCATCGGTGATGGAGGCAGGGTAGGGGGTGTATGCGTTTTTCTTGACCTCTTGCGTATGGACATAAAACCAGTTCCATCCCGTGTGTACGAGTGTGATGTCCTTGTCGGCTTCCATCATTTTCACCTCTTTTTCCAACTTGCGTGAGTCTATCCAATAGTCGTCGCCAGCACAGTCGGCAATATATTTGCCGCGTGTGGCGAGCAGACAATCAAAGTAATTGTCCACGATGCCTTTGTTGGGAGCTTGCGGCATTAGGCGTACGATGTCGGGATGGCGCAAGGCATATTGTTCGCAAATCGATCGGGTGGAGTCGGTGGAGCTGTCTTCGCCAATGATAATCTCGAAAGGGGAATGACATTCCTGCGACAGGATGGCATCGAGTGTGCGCCCAATGGTCTCTTCCTGGTTGTAGGTGGTGACGATGACAGATACAAGTGGATCCATGGTTTGTTTCTCTTTTCCTATTTGGTTGCGGCAATGGTGGCGAAGAGAATCCTCAAGCCGAGTTTGGATGCAGCCATACGGGCGAAGACGTAATACTTCTTGGTGTAGCGTTGCAAGGGCAGGGGATAAAGTCCGCGGTCATAGAGGCGTGCGGTGCGTTCTTGCAAGTTCTTCCAGTCTTTGGTTAGTCGGATGATGTTATAAATATAGTCCATGGTGAGTTGGTCTATGCGCCGCTGTAGCGACCGGCGGTCTGCTTCGGGGAGCAACTGAGCCTTCTCCGATAGACGATACAACATCTGTTCCGTGTCGTTGAGCCGTTCGGCAATGCTGCGCTTGTCTTTGCGATTTGTGGCTGAAGCACGGTTCGTGCGATAGAAATAGGCATGGTCTTGTGTGGCGAGCACACGGTCGCAGCGCAACATGAGCTGGGCGGTGAACTCCTCGTCTTCGCCATATTTCACACCAGGAGTGAAGCGTAGTGTGTGGAGCAGATTGCGTCGGAACACACAGGTACACGCCGAACCACGCAGGTTGTTGTGTCGCAGATATTCGGCACCGCTGACGGCACTGGGCAAGACGAATGGTGTTTCTGCCACGTGCTTGTCGGTGGAAAGGAACAACACGATGTCGGGGTTGTGGTAGCGCACCAAGTCGAGACAATGCTCATATGCGTTGCGGATGAGATAGTCGTCGGCATCGATAAACTGGATATAGCTGCCAGAGCAGGTTTGTATGCCCATGTTGCGTGCCACGCTGACACCTCCGTTGCGCTTGCGTACATAGAGTATGTGGTCTATCAAGTCGGAAATCTCGTTGAGTGGGCATACATCAGAACCATCGTCAACAAGCACGATTTCCCGTTCCGTTTCAGACAACGACAAGGCAAGAATGCTCTCCAAACATTGACGGAGCATCTCGACTTGTTCATTGTGATAGGTGACAATGAAACTGACTAACGGCGATTGTTCTTTATTTGTCTTCATGGCGTTTTTTCATATAAGGCAAAGGTACGGTTAATTGTTTGCACGGCAAAATAAAAAACGAAAAACTTGTACAATATATATCCGTCTTGCAACGTTAATATAAACGATATGGATAAAGGCAACAAGCAGAATGGTTATGCACACATCTTGAAGTACACCGGCGTTTTCGGCGGGGTACAAGGACTGAGTCTGCTCGTAGCGTTGGTGCGCAACAAGTGCGTGGCTGTATTGCTCGGACCAGAGGGTATGGGCATTGTCAGCCTCTTCAATGCGACGGTCAAGTTGATGACCGATGCCACAGGACTGGGCATCTCCATCAGTGCGGTGCGCAATATCTCGGTCGCCTACGATGATGGAAATGCCCGTTTGCTTCGTCATTCCATAGCAGTGATTCGCACTTGGTGTGTGGTGGCAGCCTTGTTGGGCATGTTGCTGTGTGCGGCATTGAGTCCGTTGCTTAGCAGAAGCACCTTTTCAGTGGCAGATCATACGCTCGACTTCGTGTGGTTGTCTCCTGTAGTGGGATTGGCAACACTGGTGAGTGGCGAACTTGCCATATTGAAAGGCATGCGACGGTTGGGTGGCTTGGCGATGATTACCATACTCAATGTGGTGGGTGCCTTGGTGGTCACGGTGCCCATCTACTGGTGGTGGGGTGCCGATGGCATTGTTGCATCACTCTTGGCAGTGGCTGTGCTTCAGGGTATATTCACATTGAAGTTCTCTTCTCAGGCTTTCCCATGGAGATGGACAGCAAGAGGAAGAGTTGTCGTCCGACTCCTGAGGACAGGAGGACCGATGGTTAAACTCGGTGTGGCGTTTGTTTTAGCCAGCCTGTGCGGCAGCGGAGCCGACTATCTGATACGTATTCTTCTCAATGCTAATGGTTCTACGGCAGACGTGGGACTCTTCAATGCAGGCTACATGATGACGATTAC
>CAVKQP010000080.1:0-8539 GCA_963658165.1 Clostridium sp. CAG:302
AAGCGGTACCAAAACACCGCTATGAGCGGTACCAAATCTCCGATATTATCAGATACATTTATGCGGAACTATTTCTTAGTGCGATTGTGGGGTATTCCCTTTTGTTTTATTCCAGGTCTACGTGTTGAACATTTACGTCTTCGTGGAGGAATATCTTGGCACTTTCCTTGAATTTGTCGGGGTTCTCAGTGGTGAAATAGCGTGCCGTAGCACCTTTTGTACAACAACGTTCCATATTGGGATGACGCTCGAAATACTGTTTTAAGCTATCAGCGACATATTCGCCTTGCGGAACGATGCGTACACCAGGTTGCACGTATTTCAAGATTTTGGGCATGAGCAATGGATAGTGGGTACAACCAAGGATGATAGCATCTATCTCAGGATCTATGCGCATCAGTGCGTCAAGTCGCTTTTTTACGAAATAGTCTGCACCTGGTCCGTCGGCTTCGTTGTTCTCGATGATGGGAACCCAAAGAGGACAAGCCACTCCAGAGACTGCAATATCTAGATATAACTTTTGTATTTCTAGCCGGTAGCTATCACTTTTGATGGTTCCTTCTGTAGCCAATACACCCACATGACGACTTGTGGTGAGAGAGCCTATAATCTCTGCTGTAGGGCGGATGACGCCCAGCACACGGCGATTGGGGGCAAGTTTTGGAAGGTCACGCTGCTGTATGCTGCGTAACGCCTTGGCAGAAGCTGTGTTACAACCGAGGATCACTAAGTGGCAACCCATTGAGAATAGTTTGAGCACAGCCTGACGGGTGAATTGATAGACAACATCGAAAGAACGCGATCCATAGGGTGCACGGGCATTGTCTCCCAAATAGATGAAGTCGTATTCGGGCAGCAACTGGCGTATGCCATGCAGTATGGTCAAGCCGCCATAGCCTGAGTCAAAGATCCCGATGGGACCAGGTTCTTCGGGAAAATAGTTCATTTGAGCGCGTCTTTGATGAGTAGGTTGAGGTCTTCACCCATGCCGGGAGCCGTATAGGGGCAAGCGTCATGGTCTGTATTGAGAACGAAGGCGAGCTGACGCTCCTTTCCTATGCGCTGTACGGCAGCCAATATTTTCTGACGGAGTGGGGCATAGGCATCCTTTTCTGCCTGTTTGAGCAGGCGCAGTGCTTCAGCTTTGAAGGCGATGTTCTTCTTCATCAACTCTTGCAGTTCTGCTTGGCGCTTCTGCAGGATGGTGGGAGCGAAGTCGCGCTGACCTTCCAAAAACTGTTCATACTTGTCATTGAACTCGTTTTCCACACGTTTAGTCTCGGCTTCATACTTACTGCGAAGATCAGAAAGGTTTTTCTCTACTATCGCCTTGTCAGACATGGAGGCAAGTACTTCTGCGTAGCTGAAGTAGCCGAACTTAATTTCCTGGGCACTTGCCAGCAGTGGTAGTGTTGCCATTAGGAAAAGCAGACAAAGTTTCTTCATCGTTTCTTCTATTAATCGGTTGTGAAAAGAAAGCGGAGACAGGCATTTCTATAGCCTGCCCCCGCATATTTTTTAGATTGTTCGATAGTTATTGAACCTATCGAAAATTACTTCATTTTGTTAAGTTCAGCCTTCACTTCAGCAGTAACGTCTTTGCTCAAGGTCTCGCTCACGTAGGGGATACCAGAGTTTACATCCATGATGTAGACATAGCCACCATTTTTGCCCACGTTCTTGATGGCGTTGACAAGTTTGGTTGTGATGGGCTGAATCTTCTCCTGCTGCATCTTCTGGATGGCTTGCTGGTTGTCTTGATAGGTCTGCTGAATCTTCTGATACATGTCGTTCAGCGTCTTTTCAGTCTCTTGCTGCTTGGTTTGGTTCATGGTCGACTTGTTCTTCTCGTAGTCTTGAGCCTTACGCTGCAACTCGTCCTGCAGTGCCTTGAGGTCGTTCTCATACTGCTTTACGGTTGCCTGGATTTCACCATTAGCCTTGATAGCCTCTGGCATCTGAGCCAATACTGCCTGTGCGTCGATGTGTCCAAACTTCTGTGCGAACAGAGAGAGTGGTGCAAACAGCATCAACATCATCATAATCTTTTTCATTGTCGTTTGTTGTTTTGTTATAAATATTGTTTTTAATCTCGAGTAAGTGCGTTTTAGTTGGAGGAGTAGCCTAGTTTTTGGAGCACCTCGTTGCTGATGTCAATCTTGGGAGAGCCAAAGACGATGCCATTGTCTGAGGCGCGGTCGATGACAAGCGAGTAGCCGCGCAGTTCGGCAACCTCTTTTACCGCATTATAAATCTCGTCTTGTATAGGCGACATCAGACTTTCGCGCTTCTTGAAAAGTTCGCCCTCGGGACCGAAATACTTGCGTTTCAGTTCGCTGGCTTGCTTCTCTTTCTTCATGATGTCGTCCTGCTTGGTCTTCTTCTGTTCTTGTGAGAGGAAGACAGCCTCGTTCTGGTAATTCTTGTAGAGCGTTTGTGCCTCAGTGTTCAGGGCCTCTACCTCTGCCTGCCATTTCTTAGAAACTTGGTTCAATTGTTCGTTGGCGCGCTCATAGGCGGGGATGTTCTTCAGAATATAATCCATGTCTACGAGTGCAAACTTCTGTGCGCTCGCCGTCAAAGCGCTAATGGCAAAGGCGAGCATCAACATTAATTTTTTCATATGCTGTTCCTTCTGTTTTAGAGAAGCGTTAGTTCTTGTTAGAATTCTTGTCCGAGGATGAAGTGGAACTGGCTTCCACCCTTTGTGCCCCAAACCTTATCGAAACCATATGCCCAGTCGATACCCATCAAACCAACCATAGGCAAGTAGATGCGCACACCGACACCAGCAGAGCGTTTCATGTCGAATGGGTTGAACTTCTTGGTTTCCGTCCATGCGTTACCAGCTTCAACGAAGCCCAAACCATAGATGGTGGTATTGCCCAAAAGGAACGGATAGCGGAGTTCAAGCGCAAAGCGATCGTAGGCATATGCTTCTGCGCCATAGGGCGTGAGTGATCCGTTCTCGTAACCACGGAGTCCGATGGTTTCTTCTGCATAGCCAGTAGAATAGCCGCTCATACCATCACCACCCATATAGTAGGTTTCAAATGGAGACTTCTTGTACTTGTTGTAGCTGCCAAGGATACCCATTTCCACGCGGGTCATCAACACGAAGCACTTTTGTCCACCGCTCAATGCAGTGTAGGTCTTTGACTTGAACTTCCACTTGTGATACTCTATCCAACGATATTTCTCTTGCTGTTCACGGATGTATGTAGCCGATTTGCTGTCGGTAGCTAGATTTCTATAATCCTTGCCGTCCCACTTAGACCATGGTGGGGTGATGGTGACAGAAGCCTCAAACTCCGATCCCTTACGTGGGAAGTACGGGTTGTCGGTAGATTGGCGTGACAGCGTGATGCTCAAGTTGAGGTTGTTACAGTTACCATTGGTGATGAGGAAGTACTGCCAATTCTTTAGAGAGTAGCGAGTGAACGCTAACTGAGCAGAGAGTTGGAAGTAGTCGTCAGGCCAACGCAAACGCTTACCCCATCCGAGAGAAACACCGAACAGTTTCACATATTTGTCGGGGTCGTAATAGTTCTCGTAGTTGTTATAATAGTTGTTGTAGTAGCCATAGCCACCATAATAGTTGTAGTAGTTGTTTTGCCAAGCACTATTATAATAGGTGCTCGACACATCGGTCTGTTTCGAGAAGTAGGCTCCTACACTAAACTGGATAGGACGCTTGCCGCCAAACCAACTGGTAGAATACGACGCATTGTAGGATTGGTAGTAGGTACCATTGGTTTGTGCACCGAGCGAGAGCACTTCACCATCGCCGATAGGCATGATGCCGCGGTGCTCCTTATTCTTGTTGAAGAGGTTGGCCATAGAGAAGTTGTTGAGCTTCAAACCAATACGGCCGATGACGCCCGTCTGTCCCCAACCGAGAGAAAACTCTACTTGGTCATTCGACTTTTGTTCAAGATCCCAGCTGATGTCCACAGTACCATCTTCATAGTTAGGTTTCACGTCAGGGTTCACCTTCTCCTGATCAAAGTGTCCCATAGATGCAATTTCACGAGCAGAGCGCATCAAGGCATCTTTCGAGAACAAATCGCCCGGTTTTGTGCGAAGTTCACGTCGTACCACGTTCTCATAGAGACGGTCATTACCATTGATGCGTACACGGTTGATATGTGCTTGTTCACCTTCACGAATGCGCATCTCAAGATCGATGGAGTCTCCGACAATGTTCACTTCTGTCGGATCGAGTTGGTAGAAGATGTATCCGTTGTTCCAATAGTTGTTGCCCACGGCATCATCATCCTCTTTCAGACGCTTATCCATCAACTTTTGGTTGTATACGTCGCCCTTCTTCATGCCGAACACGGCACTCAGATAGTCTGTGGAGTAGACGGTGTTGCCCACCCATGTGATGTTGCGGATATAGTATTTTTTACCTTCATCTACTTTCAAATAGATATCCACGTGCTTGCTATCATGGTTCCACACGCTATCTTTCAAGATGGTAGCATCACGATAGCCTAGCTCATTGTATTTGCTGATGAGGTTTTTCTTGTCCGTTTCGAAGCGTTCAGGTGTATATTTCTTCGCTTTTAAGAATGAAGACAATTTACCAGCTTCGTGTGTCTTGGCAAATGCACCCTTCTTGAAGAGTCCACCTTTAATCTTACTGCTTGCCAAGTCCTTGTTGCCCTCAATGATGATTTGACGAACCTTCATTTTCTCCTTCTTGTCCACGTCAATATCGAGGATGACATAATTCTTCTGACTTACGTCTTCGCGCTGATTGATGGTAATCTCAGCGTTCTTGTAACCCTTTTCGTCAAAATAGTTCTTGGCAAGCAACTTGGCGCGGTTTATCATGTTGGGTGTAATCTGTGCACCCTTAATCAAACCGAGCTTTTGGTCCATGTCATCACGCTCCGACTTCTTCAGACCGATGTAGTTGATGGATGACACGCGAGGACGAACCTTCAGATAAATGTGTAGATAAGCTTTGTTCTCCACGATGGAATCACAAGCAATAGACACTTCTGAGAAAAGTCCGTGCCGCCAATAACGCTTCACGGCATCTGATATCTCGTTGCCTGGCAGTGTGATTTCCTGTCCGACTTGCAGCCCGGAGATACCTGTCAGCGTATAATCTTCATAGCCTTCCACTCCTGAAACGGCAAGCCCGCCCAACACGCAATTGCGTGCTGAACCAGCGTAAGAGATGTCTGGGGTTACGATTTTCTCCTGTGCCACCACGTTTCCTGTTGTTGTCAGCGAAGCCAATAGCAACAAGGAAGACAGGTTCCATCTACCCTTAATCTTATTGTTTTTCATCTGAGAATGCTTCATTCCTCTCTTTTTATCTGTCTGTTTGATTCTGTTTCTTATTCGTTTTCTACCTGAGCCTCGGTCTTTCCAAATCTGCGTTGGCGATTTTGGTAGCTTGCGATGGCATGTTGCAAATCCGACTCGCAGAAGTCGGGCCAATAGGTATCGCAGAAGTAAAGTTCCGAGTAAGCTATCTGCCACAATAGGTAGTTGCTGATGCGCAATTCACCACCTGTACGGATTAACAAGTCCGGGTCTGGCATAAAGTTGGTTTGCAGATATTCTGAAATGGTCTGTTCGGTGATATCTGTAACATTGAGTTTCTTCTCTGTGCATGCTTTGGCAATGTCTTGCATGGCCTTGGTTATTTCCCAACGTGACGAATAACTCAGAGCTACGACCATGGTCATTGCTGTATTGCCAGCTGTGTGTGCTTCTGTTTCTTGAAGCTTGGCCTGAACTTCGGGCGCAAGACGGCTGATGTCACCTATGCATCTGAAGCGCACATTGTTTTTCATGAAAATCTCATCTTCCAATGAACTGAGTACCAATCCCATCAGAGCGGATATTTCCTGCGCAGGGCGACTCCAATTTTCGGTTGAGAAGGTGTAGAGTGTGAGGTATTTTACGCCCAAACGTGTACATTCGGCAGTGATGCGTCTCACGGTTTCTACGCCTGCTTGATGGCCATAACTTCTTTCCTTTCCCCGTTCGGTTGCCCAACGGCCATTGCCGTCCATGATGATGGCAATGTGCTCAGGGATGCGGTTCATATCTATATTATTCGTCTGCATTGTGACAAGTTTTACATTTTGCCATGAAACTGTAGGTGAATGTCAACTGTAAAGTGCTATAACAGTCGGTATTTTTAAACAGTCCACTGCTCTTTATTGTATAAGGGTCTCTCACTCCATCAAGTTCATCACTCAACGAGAAGTGCATCGCCCATTCCAAGCCGATGTTGGTGCGGTCACCCAACTTGTATTTTACACCCAATCCTATCGGTACGTTGGCTGTGAAGGCATTTTTTGTTCCCGACACCATGGTGAAGCCCAATCCTCCGGAAATGAATGGAGTCAGTCTTTGAGCCCCACGATAGTCGCGTCCTGTTCCATAGGGCCAAAAGTTGTATTCGTAGGTCAGTCCCACATCAACGAGTGAGTTGCTGAATTCATACTTGTTGTCCTTGAAATCGGGATAATAGGTGGGGTTATCTGTTGATGCCCCTTTCAATTTTCCATAGCTCACATTCATCTTGACTGCAGAGTATGGGTTGAAAAGGTAGCGACCTATGATAGATCCCATCGGTTGCAAATCTTTGGTTAGCGAACCATTGAAATCCCCTAAATATCCAGACAATCCCACTCCTGCTCCTATCTCCATACGATATATGTCGTCAGTCTGGGCGGGGCTTTTCATGACGCCTGACAATAAGAGAAGAACCAGAAGTAGTTGTTTCATGTGTGTTCGGTCTTATACCATTAGTCTTGTCTTTCCCATCCAAGGCGGTTGATGCGGCCGCACCAGATCTTTCCGTTTGTGCCACTTACAATCCAAATACGATTGGCGTGGTCGGCAGTAACAGCAAAGTTATTGGCATTGCATTCGCTCTGGAAGTTTTTGGGCAATATCATCTGTGTGTGACTTTTCCAGGTAATGCCCTCATCTTGGCTGAAGTAGAACTGTGAGAAAGCAGTAGCCGTGCTACCATTTTCTCCATTGCCTCCCAGTGCAGCAATGCCGCCGTCATAACCAAAGGCAGTGAACCCTGCGAGTTGAGGGGCTGCATATCGGTTGTTCTCTTGTGGAAGGAATGTCCATTCAAAGGTGTGGTTGTCGCCACTTTCGTCTATGATTTTGGTCCATACCTTTTCCGTCGGCGTAGCATCTTGGGTGCTCGATCCAATCAAGACAACTTTATACATGTTGTCATTGGTCTTTACGGGCAAGGTTATCATACTGATGTTCTCGTCAGGAACGAGTGTCAAGTCTGCATTGTCTTCCATGTTGTCGGCTGTCCATGTGCTTCCTCCATCTTTGGAAATCATGATCTTTCGATCGGTTCCGAGGGCATAGAGCGCATTTCTACTTGCGCCGAGCAAGCGACTGATGGCATCGCTCGATGCTACATCTGTCCACGAACACCCATCATCCGATTTTATTATCTTACCATCTGTATAGGCATATAGACTTGTCCCGTTTGTGATAACACCCTTGTAAGCATTGGCATCGGATAGGCGGGACTTAAGGGTCCAACTTTCTCCATCTTCTGATGCATATATAGCTGTCTTGGCATCTTGCTGTCCAATGGCAAAGAGAAGGCTATTGCTTTCCATAATTTTCATTCCATTAAGCGCACCAAGTTCTGCACAAGCACTTTTTTCGTGCCAAATCAGTGTATCACCGATTTCCTTGTGCACGTTGATGGTCACCTCATACTTACGGCGGCTTTGCATGTTTTGAGCATAGACATACATGGTGCGAGGTGTGGTGAAATCAAGTGAGTCTGTACTACTCACATATTTCAAAGTATCACTATCTACATTCTTGATGGTCGCAACGCCACTATTCTTGGTGCCCACCGTTATTACAACCTTGCTCACATCTGCTCCGCAGGGCAGTGAGTCAACGTTGTATATCAATCCATTCAGTTGGTCTATATATAAGGTATATGCACTTCCATCGAATGTGGTTGTGTAGGTGCTATCCTCATCAGAATACTTCTTTGTGGTGTGTACAGTCTGGTTTATGGTGCCAAGTGAGAAACTGGTAATGGCTGTATCTCCGTAGTAAGTCACCTCGTCTTCGTCGGAACCAAGGCAAGAGGCAAACAATAAGATGGTCGCAAGGAGCAACGTGAAAGACAAATACTTTCCCTTCATTCGGTCTACTATATGTTATGTTTTAGCTGCAAAATTAAATAGAAATCCGCAAATAGCGTTCTTTTTCGCTTTGAATTATGTAATTTAATGGTTACAAGCACTTTTTTTAAGTTCTATTTAGAGTTTTTCTTGCAATGAAGGATGGTACAGTGTACAACAAATAAGGATGTGTCAGTTTAGACACACCCTTAAGCAAAGGAGAACTTTCTCTTTATCGTATTCTTGATGAAGAATGGTACGGAGAGGGCTTCGTACCACCTATTCTTCTATTGCCCAATCCTCGATATTCCCCTTTGTGGAGTCAAAGTTGATGCCCACCTTGGTGATAGGTTTGCCACACAGGGCGAAGCGCTGAGCGT
>CAVKQP010000081.1:0-8535 GCA_963658165.1 Clostridium sp. CAG:302
TTGGTTTGAAAGAGGCTAAGGATCTCGTAGACGGTGCTCCTTCTACAATCAAGGAAGGTGTTGCTAAGGACGAGGCTGAGAACCTCAAGAAGACTATCGAGGCAGCTGGTGCTAAGGTAGAGCTCAAGTAATCTAGAGTTTTGACCTCTTAAATATTCGGTTAGGATTTACCAGATAGGTGAGTCCTAACCTTTTTTTGTCTTTTATTATGTCTTTAATAAACTCCATTTATAACTTCTAATGGCTACAAAAATTGTTGATAATAGAGTAAACTTTGCCAGCGTGCACAATCCGTATCCATATCCGGATTTCCTCGATGTGCAGTTAAAGTCTTTCAAAGACTTCTTACAGTTGGATACTCCGCCTGAGGAACGCAAGAATGACGGATTGTATAAGGTGTTCGCTGAGAACTTCCCTATCACTGACACGCGTAATAATTTCGTTCTTGAGTTCTTGGATTACTATATAGACCCGCCTCGTTATACGATTGATGAATGTTTGGAGCGTGGTCTTACTTATAGCGTACCTTTGAAGGCTAAGATGAAACTGTATTGTACAGATCCTGACCATGAGGATTTCGGTACATTCATTCAGGATGTATTCTTGGGTACTATACCTTATATGACGACTAACGGCACTTTTGTCATCAATGGTGCTGAGCGTGTCGTCGTTTCCCAATTGCACCGCTCTCCTGGTGTGTTCTTTGGACAGGGCGTACACGCCAATGGTACAGTGCTTTATTCAGCCCGTATCATCCCGTTTAAGGGTAGCTGGATAGAGTTCGCTACCGACATCAACAATGTGATGTATGCTTATATTGACCGCAAGAAGAAGTTGCCAGTTACAACTCTTCTTCGTGCCATAGGTTATGAGCAGGATAAAGATATTCTTCAGATTTTCGACCTTGCGGAAGAGGTGAAAGTCAACAAGAAGAACATGAAGGCTGCCATTGGTAAAAAGCTCGCTGCCCGTGTCTTGAAGAGCTGGAATGAGGACTTCGTTGATGAGGATACCGGTGAGGTTGTATCCATCGAACGTAATGAGGTCATCATGGAACGTGAAACGGAATTGACGGCTGACAATGTTGAGGAGATTCTTGAGAGTGGCGCGTCAACTATATTGCTCCATAAGGATGAGGAAGCTGCCAATAAGTTCACGATCATTTTCAACACCTTGGCAAAGGATCCTAGCAACTCGGAGAAAGAAGCTGTGAATTACATCTATCGCCAGTTGCGTAATGCAGATCCTGCTGATGATGCAAGTGCTCGTGAGGTATTCCAAAACTTGTTCTTCTCAGACAAGCGTTATGACCTTGGAGAGGTGGGACGTTATCGTATCAATAAGAAATTGGGGCTTGACACCTCCATGGATGTGCGTGTCTTGACTAAGGATGACATCATTGAGATCATCAAGTACTTGATTCAGTTGATCAACTCCAATGCTACTGTTGATGATATCGACCACTTGTCTAACCGTCGTGTTCGTACGGTGGGAGAGCAGTTGGCCAACCAGTTCTCTATCGGTTTGGCACGTATGAGCCGTACCATCCGTGAGCGTATGAATGTGCGCGACAATGAGGTGTTTACTCCGACCGATTTGATCAACGCCAAGACTATCTCAAGCGTTATCAACTCGTTCTTTGGTACCAACCCGTTGTCACAATTCATGGATCAGACGAATCCTTTGGCAGAGGTGACCCACAAACGTCGTCTCTCTGCTCTCGGTCCTGGTGGTTTGTCACGTGAGCGTGCTGGTTTCGAGGTTCGAGACGTACACTATACTCACTATGGTCGTCTTTGTCCTATTGAGAGTCCTGAAGGTCCTAACATAGGTTTGATCTCTTCTCTCTGTATGTATGCCAAGATCAATGACCTCGGCTTTATCGTAACTCCTTACCGTAAGGTTCGTGACACAAAGGTGGATATGGACAACAAGGATGTTGTTTATCTGACTGCAGAGGATGAAGAGGAGAAAATTATCGGTCAGGGTAATGCACCTTTGACAGAAGATGGTGCGTTTATTCGTGACGTAGTGAAGTGTCGTCAGGATGCAGATTATCCTGTGGTTACACCTGATAATGTCGATTATGTTGACGTTTCTCCACAGCAGATCGCATCTGTGTCTGCCGGTTTGATTCCATTCTTGGAGCATGATGATGGACACCGTGCGTTGATGGGATGTAACATGATGCGCCAGGCCGTTCCATTGCTTCACAATGATGCACCTATCGTAGGTACCGGCCTCGAAAAGCAGGTGTGCGAGGATTCCCGCACTATGATCACTGCCGAGGGTGAGGGTATCATTGAATATGTAGATTCTACAACAATCCGCATTCTCTACGATCGTACGGAGGACGAAGAGTTCGTAAGCTTCGAACCAGCTTTGAAGGAATACCGTATACCTAAGTTCCGTCGTACCAACCAGAATATGACCATTGACCTCCGTCCTATCTGCAATAAGGGACAACGTGTGAAAAAGGGTGATATCTTAACAGAGGGTTATGCCACCGAGAACGGTGAGTTGGCTTTGGGCCGTAACTTGCTTGTGGCTTACATCCCTTGGAAGGGATATAACTATGAGGATGCTGTGGTTATCTCAGAACGTATGGTTCGCGAGGACGTATTGACATCTGTTCATGTGGATGAGTATTCTCTCGATGTACGTGAGACCAAACGTGGTGTTGAGGAATTCACTAGCGATATTCCTAACGTGAGTGAGGAAGCCACCAAGGATCTTGATGATAATGGTATCGTACGTGTCGGTGCTCGCATCGAACCCGGTGACATCATGATCGGTAAGATTTCTCCTAAGGGAGAGAGTGATCCTTCTCCAGAAGAGAAGTTGCTCCGTGCTATCTTTGGTGACAAGGCTGGCGACGTGAAGGATTCTTCATTGAAGGCCAATCCTTCTTTGAGCGGTGTTGTCATTGACAAAAAGTTGTTCTCTCGTGCCATCAAGACTCGTGAGTCCAAGAAGCAGGATAAGATAATCCTTGCAAAGATTGACGAGGAGTATGAGGCAAAGAACAATGACTTGAAGGATATATTGGTAGATAAGTTGCTTACCTTGACTAATGATAAGATTTCTCAGGGTGTGAAGGATTACACGGGAGCAGAGATCATTACCAAGGGTGCTAAGTTCACAGCTGCGGCTTTGAAAAATCTGGAATATGATGGTGTTCAGTCCAACGGTTGGACTGATGATGATCATATCAATGGCTTGATCCAGCACTTGATCATGAACTATATCCGCAAGTACAAGCAGCTTGATGCTGAGTTGAAGCGTCGTAAGTTTGCGATTACTATCGGTGACGAGTTGCCTTCTGGCATTCTCCAGATGGCTAAGGTCTATATCGCTAAGAAGCGTAAGATCCAGGTAGGTGATAAACTTGCAGGTCGTCATGGTAATAAGGGTATCGTGTCTAAGGTGGTACGTTTGGAAGATATGCCATTTATGGCAGATGGTCGCCCTGTAGATATGGTATTGAACCCATTGGGTGTGCCTTCTCGTATGAACTTGGGTCAGATCTTTGAGTGTATCCTTGGTGCCGCTGGTAAGAAGTTGGGTGTTAAGTTCGCTACTCCGATCTTCGATGGTGCAAAGTTGGAAGACCTCTCTGAGTGGACAGACAAGGCTGGATTGCCACGTTTCTGCTCTACCTATCTTTATGATGGTGAGACTGGTGAGCGTTTCGACCAGCCAGCTACCGTAGGTATGACTTACTTCTTGAAGTTGGGCCACATGGTAGAGGACAAGATGCACGCTCGTTCTATCGGTCCTTACTCTCTGATTACTCAGCAGCCACTTGGTGGTAAGGCACAGTTTGGTGGTCAGCGCTTCGGAGAGATGGAGGTTTGGGCTATTGAGGCATTTGGCGCTAGCCATGTGCTGCAGGAGATCCTGACTATTAAGTCTGATGATGTGGTAGGCCGCAGCAAGGCATACGAGGCTATTGTGAAGGGTGACCCAATGCCAACACCTGGTATTCCAGAGTCACTCAATGTGTTGCTCCATGAACTTCGTGGTCTTGGCTTGAGCATCAAACTGGATTAATATTGAGAACCCCTAATTTAGATATAGAAACATGGCTTTCAAAAAAGATACAAAGGTAAAGAATAATTTTACGAAGATTACCATCGGTCTCGCTTCGCCTGAGGAGATTCTGGAGAATTCGTATGGTGAGGTTACTAAGCCTGAGACCATTAATTATCGTACATACAAGCCGGAGCGCGATGGTCTTTTCTGCGAGCGCATCTTCGGTCCGACCAAGGACTATGAGTGTGCTTGCGGTAAGTACAAGCGTATCCGCTACAAGGGTATTGTCTGCGATCGATGTGGTGTTGAGGTGACTGAGAAGAAAGTGCGTCGTGAGCGTTCTGGTCATATCGAATTGGTTGTTCCTGTAGCGCATATTTGGTACTTCCGTTCTCTTCCCAACAAGATTGGATACCTTTTGGGTATGCCTACCAAGAAATTGGATGCAGTCATTTACTATGAGAAGTATGTAGTCATCCAACCTGGTGTAATGGCAGGAAAGACAGATGCTGATGGATTGGAAATCAATGGCTCTCATAAGTTTGACTTGCTTTCTGAAGAGGAGTATATTGATATCATTGACAATCAGGTCAGAGAGGACAACGATCGTCTGGATGATACAGACCCAGATAAATTCATTGCCAAGATGGGAGCAGAGGCAATCTATCAGTTGCTTCAGAATATCGACTTGGACTCGTTGTCTTACGAACTTCGCGACCATGCCAGCAATGATTCCAGCCAGCAACGTAAGACGGAGGCTTTGAAACGTCTTCAGGTAGTGGAGGCTTTCCGAGCCAGCAAGAATATCAACAAGCCTGAGTGGATGATCATGAAGATTATTCCTGTCACTCCACCAGAGCTTCGTCCTTTGGTTCCATTGGATGGCGGTCGTTTCGCCACATCCGACTTGAATGACCTCTATCGTCGTGTCATCATCCGTAACAACCGTCTGAAGAGATTGGTTGAAATCAAGGCTCCAGAGGTGATTCTTCGTAATGAGAAACGTATGTTGCAGGAGGCAGTCGATAGCTTATTCGACAACTCTCGCAAGAGTTCTGCTGTCAAGAGCGAGAGCAACCGTCCTTTGAAGTCTCTCTCCGACTCTTTGAAGGGTAAGCAAGGACGTTTCCGTCAGAACTTGCTGGGTAAGCGTGTCGACTACTCTGCTCGTTCGGTAATCGTCGTTGGTCCTGAGTTGAAGATGGGCGAGTGCGGTCTTCCTAAGTTGATGGCTGCCGAACTTTACAAACCATTCATCATCCGCAAGTTGATTGAGCGTGGCATCGTAAAGACTGTGAAGAGTGCCAAGAAGATTGTTGACCGTCGTGAGCCTGTCATCTGGGACATCTTGGAGAATGTGATGAAGGGTCACCCCGTCATGTTGAACCGTGCCCCTACACTTCACCGTCTCGGTATCCAGGCATTCCAGCCTAAGATGATCGAGGGTAAGGCTATCCAGTTGCATCCATTGGCATGTACGGCGTTCAACGCCGACTTCGATGGTGACCAGATGGCTGTTCACCTTCCATTGAGCAATGAGGCAGTGTTGGAGGCTCAGATTCTGATGCTCCAGAGCCACAATATCTTGAACCCAGCCAATGGTGCACCTATCACCGTGCCTTCTCAGGATATGGTGCTTGGTCTTTATTACATTACTAAGATTCGCCCAGGTGCAAAGGGAGAAGGACTTACGTTCTATGGAGCTGAGGAAGCATTGATCGCTAGGAATGAAGGCCGTTGCGACTTGCATGCTTTGGTCAAGGTGATTGTCAACGACTTGGTTGACGGTAAAATCCAGAAACGTATGGTCGAGACTTCTGTGGGACGTGTTATTGTCAACCAGATTATTCCAGAGGAGGTAGGCTTCTTCAATGATGTCATTTCCAAGAAGACACTGCGTGGCTTGATTTCCAATGTGATCAAGGCTGTCGGTATGGCAGAGGCATGTGAATTCCTCGATGGTATCAAGAACTTGGGTTACCGTATGGCATACGTGGCTGGTCTTTCCTTCAACTTAGGTGACATCATCATACCACCAGAGAAGGAGGCAATTGTAGCAAAGGGTCAGAAGGAGATTGAGGAAATCACCAACAACTATAATATGGGTTTCATTACCAACAAGGAGCGTTACAACCAGGTTATCGATACTTGGACTCACGTGAATACCGACCTTGGTAATATCTTGATGAAGGAGATGACAGAGGCTGATCAGGGCTTCAACGCTGTGTATATGATGCTTGACTCTGGAGCCCGTGGTTCTAAGGATCAGATCAAGCAGCTCTCTGGTATGCGTGGTTTGATGGCCAAGCCTCAGAAGGCTGGTGCCGAGGGTGCGCAGATCATCGAGAACCCAATCCTCTCCAACTTTAAGGAGGGTATGTCTGTGTTGGAGTACTTCATCGCTTCCCACGGTGCCCGTAAGGGTCTTGCCGATACCGCTATGAAGACTGCCGACGCTGGTTACCTGACTCGTCGTTTGGTCGATGTATCTCACGACGTGATCATCTCCGAGGAGGACTGCGGTACCTTGCGTGGCTTGGTATGCACCGCCTTGAAGAATGGTGACGAGATCATCTCTTCTCTCTATGAGCGTATCTTGGGTCGTGTGTCTGTTCATGACGTCATCCACCCAACTACTGGTGAGTTGATCGTTTCTGCCGGTGAGGAAATCACAGAGGCTAAGGCTAAGGCTATCGAGAATTCTCCTATCGAGAGTGTCGAGATTCGTTCCGTACTCACTTGCGAGAGCAAGAAGGGTGTCTGCATGAAGTGTTATGGCCGCAACTTGGCTACTGCCCGTATGGTTCAGTTGGGTGAGGCTGTGGGTGTCATCGCAGCACAGGCTATTGGTGAGCCTGGTACACAGTTGACTCTTCGTACATTCCACGCCGGTGGTATTGCATCCAATGCTGCTGCCAATGCGAAGATTGAGGCAAAGAACAAGGCTCGCATCGAGTTCGATGAGTTGAGTACTGTTCCTTTCGTTGAGGAAGATGAGGAAGGCAACGATGTGAAGTGTGAGAAGGTGGTAAGCCACTTGGCTGAAATCCGCTTCGTTGACCCGAACACCAATATCGCTCTTTCTACATTGAATGTACCTTACGGTTCTTCTCTCTATCATAAGGATGGCGAGGTCGTAGAGAAGGGCACTGTCATTGCTCGTTGGGATCCGTTCAATGCTGTTATCGTCAGCCAGTATGCTGGTACGTTGAAGTTCAATGATGTTCAGGAAGGTGCCACCTACCGTGCTGAGGTCGATGAGACCACAGGTTTGGCTGAGAAGATTATCACTGAGTCCAAGAACAAGGCAATGGTTCCTTCTTGTGATGTGGTGGATGCAAACGGACAGGTATTGGGTACCTACAACTTCCCTGTGGGCGGTCACGTGGCCGTAGAGGATGGACAGACCATCAAGACAGGTGAGGTTTTGGTGAAGATTCCTCGTGCCGTCGGTGGCGCCGGTGATATCACGGGTGGTCTTCCACGTGTTACAGAGCTTTTGGAGGCTCGTAATCCTTCCAACCCTGCTGTCGTTTCAGAGATTGACGGTGAGGTAACCATGGGCAAGGTGAAACGTGGTAATCGTGAGATCATCGTTACCTCCAAGACTGGCGATCAGAAGAAGTATCTTGTATCTTTGTCCAAGCAAATCTTGGTACAGGAGCATGATGCTGTGCGTGCAGGTACTCCATTGTCTGATGGTAGTGTCACACCAAGCGATATCCTCGCCATCATGGGTCCTACTGCCGTTCAGGAGTATATCGTCAACCAAATTCAGGACGTGTACCGTCTGCAAGGTGTAGCCATCAACGACAAGCACTTTGAGGTTGTGGTTCGCCAGATGATGCGTAAGGTTCGTATTGATGATCCAGGAGATACTACATTCTTGGAGCAAGAGTTGGTCGACAAGCTCGATTTTGCTGATGAGAACGACCGTATTTGGGGTAAGAAGGTGGTTACCGATGCTGGCGACAGCGAGAACCTCAAGGCTGGTCAGATTATCACAGCCCGTAAGTTGCGTGATGAGAATTCTAGCCTCAAGCGCCGCGACATGAAGCTAGTACAGGTTCGTGATGCCGTTCCTGCCACTTCTACACAGATTCTCCAGGGTATCACACGTGCAGCCCTTGGTACAAAGAGCTTCATGAGTGCAGCTTCATTCCAGGAAACCACCAAGGTACTCAATGAATCTGCCATCCGTGGTAAGGTTGACTTCCTTGAGGGCATGAAAGAGAATGTGATCTGTGGTCACTTGATTCCTGCCGGTACGGGACTTCGTCAGTGGGATAAGCTCATTGTTGGCTCTAAGGAAGAGTATGAGCGCATGCAAGCCAATCGCAAGAATGTGATTGATTACTCTAATTCCAACATCGGAGAGTAAGTAATACATACATAATAAGGAAAAAGCCATAGGTGATCATTCATCTATGGCTTTTTCCTTATCTGTCGTTTTAGGTTTAGTAATCTCTTGCCAGTCATTTGATGAAAGAAACAGTCTTG